>JAJXWW010000122.1 GCA_021781415.1 Planctomycetota bacterium | reverse complement strand
GAGTGACGTGCGGGTTCCGTACAGACTTGCATGGCACAGCCTCCTTTGGGGAAACGAACCACGGACAGCCAGTCCCCAGCATACCCAAAAGTCAGCTGACATTCACCCCTTTTCGGGATTGGACCCCGATTCGCACCGCCGCCCGGCCTGTCCCAAGGCGTAACTTGGTATCTAAGTTCAGAGGCACATCTGACTGGGAGGGACAATAGCTTTTATGCCATGGGCGGTGGCGTGTATGCGGATGCGTATTGGTCAGATGTTCTTCATTTGAGCAATACGGATCCGCGCTTGGTAGGCCAGACGCTACGGCTGAACTTTATTGCCGACGGAATTTCGCTAGCCACTGGTGATGTCGTGTCGGACGCTAGAACGCAGGTGAGTGCGATCGGAACCAACATCGCTGATAATAGCGGTCACTTTGCCCAATCGATCGCCGGCACCGAATTGAACTATAATGGTTTTTCAAGCTATGGTTGGGATTCGCTAACCCAAAATGCCGATGGCACCCGTTCGGGTACATTCCATCTGGATATTCCGATAGTTCCCGATGGAGGATACATATGGGGGGATCCAGGCAGCTTTTATTACAGAGTACAGGACACTTCCGACGTATCCGGCCTTACGGCGTCCGCCGCCGACCCATCTGGATTTGTCTCAATTACGCTTCCAGACGTAGGCAATGTTACCCCGGAATCGCTTGGCGTGAGCGTGACATTTGCTTCGGGCATTACTTCGCCCGATCTTCAAGCGGCAGCCGTCCCTGAACCCGCAAGCCTCGTCCTCTTCGGCGTCGGCAGCCTCGGCATGGCAGGCTTGGCCTATCGCCGGCGGAGAGGTGTTGCGGCCAGCGGTGTGGATCATCTTCCATAATCGTAGCCATACGGTTTGCCGCTATTCGCCGGGGAGCGTGTCGCCCATGCGCTCCCCGGCGAATAGCGGCGAATCCATCACGACAATACCGGCAACGATCCCTCCGCCGCCATTTTGCAGATGTCTTGCGTGACGCGCATCGAGCGGAATTTGGCCGACTTGAATACCTCTTGCGGCAGCGTCTCATCCTGCATGGTGCGGGCCGCGTCGGGATCCAGAGATAATTCAACTCGCTGTCCTCCCTGCGTTCGGCGCGGTGGTTTCCGCGTGCGAATCCGCAAATAGGCCATCGCCGATTTCTACAGCAGATTCTCAGACTTTTTCGTGGATGACGCCGCCTCGCTATGTTATGTTCCATTGACGATGAAGAATTCGGCGACCTTTTGTATGCTCGGTGATCCGGCGGTGATTCTGGATCGGCATGTCTCGCGCGGGAGTGCGGGCATCCCCACCGTTTCACTTCTCGTCGGACCTATCGGGTTAGGTAAGAAAACCTGGCGTCGCTGGTCGGCCGACAGGAGACGCAGCGTCGTTGTCGCAACGAACGATTCGTTTCCCTACGCCGATTGGATTTATTCCCTCGTCGAACGAGTCGATCTCCCGTCGGCAGTCGTGCGGCATTTGGCCGAACGAGCGGGTCGCGACGCGGAAGAGTTTCTGACCGCATGGCGAACCAAGACACCCGTAGATTGCGAACGGTTCTGGAATACCCTTGCACCGCGGGAGGGGGACGATCTACTTCAAACCGTGGCGGGGATGGCGAGTCGTCGAGCATCGGCGAGCGAGGTAGCGGAAGCGTTGATCGGCTTGGGAGAGCGAACGGTACCCGCGATCTGTCGCCTGATTTGCTCGACGGAATGGCCCAATGTCCTGTTCGCGGCGACCTCGATCGAGTCCTTCTATTCCTTAAGCCGCGTAGTTGTGAAATGGGCTATATCCTTACCCGCCCTGTCTCTCGCCCTCGCCGCAACCGCCGAGGTGTGGGCACAATACCGCGCGTGCGCTCCCGAATCGCGCGACAAGGCACTGATGAAAGAAGGCGAAATTTGCGTTGCCGCGCTCGATGCACCGACCGTCGAGCGCAGGCTCGTCGAAGCTGGGGCGAGGGAAAGCATGGCGGCGACGCTATTCGCTGTGGGAGCGGACGAGGCGTTGCTCGAATCGGCAGTCGCCGCCGTTCGCGCCACAGCCGATCCGCCGGCGAACGACGAAGCGGACGATCGCGCTCGCAGTGCCGCCGAACGCTTCCTGTTTGAGTTTCTGGAAGCCTTAACCGAAACGGCAGGGCGATTTGAGTTGAATGCCCAGATGGATTTCAACTTCGGCCTTCGACCCGCCGAGGTCGATTTGCTCTGTCGATCTCCGAAAGTCGCCATCGAGATCGACGGCTACTTTCACTTTCTGACCCCCGATGCCTACCGCCGCGACCGCAACAAAGATTGGGAACTGCAACGACGAGGATTCCTCGTTCTCCGATTTCTGGCGGTAGATATAATTCCTCGGATAGAAGTTATCCGCGATCGCATCCTCGACGCGCTCGGCGTCGTCCCACAAGGAGTCCACGATTGACCGCTACCATCGATGCCTCACCCTCTCCCCATGCGACTCTCGCCGATTTGGTCCTGGTTCGGATGATGCTTCCGAGCCGCAAGCCGCTCGCTCCGTCCGCGGTGCGAAGAGATGTCGGAAAGCTGCACGGCTCCGAATTGTCCGCCGCCGCGTTCGACGAATTGCGAGAAGCGTTGTCCTCTTCCGGCCTCTTACACAAAGGCCGTCGGAATACCTATGTCCTCACGGATGCCGGCCGTCAACGAGCGCTGGATTTTCTGGAAATCACCGAACTACCGCCGCGAACGAACTGGACGACGGTAATCGACGAGTATCTTTTTCCGAGGGCCGCCGAACTGTCGGCAACGGAAGCGGCGAAGTTGAAGACGGATTGGGCCATTCCCCCTAGAAGAGTTGAAAGAATTGGGTAATTTTTCCGCTGTTTTTGCGAGCGTGGCCTGGCGCGCTCTGCCAGATCCAGTCTCAAACGCACAGCGGTTTGCCTCCCCGTCCGTCGGACCATACGGCCGGCGGCTTGTCACGGAGCAATCGAGGGCGTGGATACAAGCAGCCATCGACGATGGGTTGCGGTTGTCACTCCTTGGCCTCAACCTATTCCGCGATGCCGCCGAAGCCGCGACAACGACAGGCGGCGACTCATTTCTTGGCGCGATCTCTGTCGAACGACAATAGAAATGTCCGGTCTTAACGCGATAGAAATGTCCTCTTTGCGCCCGGCAAGGAGGGTTTATGTCTATCGCGTCCAACGAAGGAGACCGGATTGTCATGAGTCAACGCGAACG
>JAJXWW010000017.1 GCA_021781415.1 Planctomycetota bacterium | reverse complement strand
AGGAGGACTCGGTCTCGTCGTCGAAGTCCGAGTCCTCTGGCGTACCGCCCGCCGACGGGCGCTCGGGTCGCACTTCTGCGGAGCCCTATCCTCCCGACGGCGAAGAAGCGAATACCAAAAAAGGCCCTCGTCGTCCAGCCGCGAATCACCCTTGGCGTCGAAGATTCCGTGAGAAACGAAAAGACTGACCAGCGGACATTTCTATTGCAACCAAATAGAGGACATTTCTATTGCGTTCCGACATTCTTGGCGCGATCTCTTGACATTCCCTCCGTCTGGGTGTAAACTCCATTTTCAATCTCTCATTCCCTGAGAGACTCCCGTTCGCGCTTTCGCCCAGGACACCCAAGGAATTGCCCCATGTCGCGCCGCAAATCTCCCTCGCTACCCCGCGTCCGTCTGTGTCTGGAAACTCTCGAAGATCGGTTGGCCGCCGGTAATTGGCTGTCGCTAACGCCTATAACCTCCCTGTGTAGTGATCCGCGGTAAGGAAATCCTGGAGAGCGCAGAATTCTATTAGGAGTATTAGATGAGACGGATTTCGTTGATATTGTTCATTGTGTTTTGCCTGTCGATGGAATGGCGGACTTGTCCGCTAACCCGTGCTGATATGGCAAATGATGTAATCGGCTCAGGTAAGATGCGGATCGATGAACCCGCTCGTATGATTCGCGTCGGCATGTCGATTGAGGAAATCAACAACCTCCTGGGGGATAAAGCGGAGTGCATATTTCCTCTTTCCAGCACTGGACATTACAAAAATGTCCCAGAGAATTCTTGGTGCTGTTACGGGCGGACGAATGTCGTGGTCCTTTTCTCGGATGGGATCGCCATGAAGGTCAACCTGCCGCAGATTATTCGGGGATCTGCAGCGGACGCCAAACAAAACAAAGGCGCACAGGAATCGTGTGATGCGTCGCCAATCGACGAGAAAGTCAATCGTCTCGGAGGCTACGGAGGCAATTAACCACGAGAGAAGAAGATGCGGTACAATGACCCCCTTGTGGCACGGCCTCCTGACCGTGCCGCCAAGGTAGATCGCGGCTTTTCCCGTCCTCCAAGAGAACCTCGGTCCAAGTCGGTGGCGTGGTCACGAGACCGTGCCACAACAGGAGTGAACCCCGATGACTTCTTTTGAATTGAGCAAACCATGCGACTCATCCATTCTCTTCTGGGAGTTGTACTTTTAGCGTGTTCGCCCTCCGCCGATGTAAGGGGGCAATCGAGTCAAGTAAAATCGAAACGCCCTTCGATTGAAGCGCTATTCGGCAGCTTCACGACAAAAATCCGGACGTGCGGGTGCGCGCCGCAGAGTGCCTATACGAATGGCACGAAGCCGCCGCTCCCGCAGCTCAAGCCCTGGTCGATGCTTTGAGCGACCGCCACATGAAGGTTCGTCAAGAGGCCGTGGAAACATTGGTGTCGATTGGCCCTAAAGCGTTTCCTCCGCTGCTCAAGCTGGTGGAAGGCCGCGATATCGACATGAGACTATTGGCTCTGGAAGTCTGCGGCAAGATTGGCGGTGTTCATCGTCTGCACAACGAGGATCGCAAAGACATCTCGCCGCTTCTCATGAAATGTTTGAGCGATAAAGATCCCGCGATTCGCTGTGCGTCTGTCGAATGTTTAGCTTGGATTCGAGATTTTTCAAGCGTTCCACGTCTTATTAAGGTATTAGAAGATGATAAAGACCCCGACGTTCGTCGTGAGGTTATGGTGACATTTACTTCTTTCGGTAAGAGAGCCGAGGCAGCCGTCCCCCTTCTCGCGAAAATAATGGTCGAAGAACACGGTAAAAAATATAAAAATCTGCCTGGCGAGACCGTCGGATGGAATGCGTCACTTGCTCTGAGCAGCATCGGTGAGCCAGCGGTGTTGGTTCTGGCCTCCACCGCCGCGAATGGTAAATTACCGAGAGACCTTCGAGATAACGCTCTATCCGCTTTGCGCCAAATGGCGGGTCGTGCGAAATTCGCTGCCGCTGCGCCGGCAATTTGTAAGCTATTATCGGATCGAGATGAAAAATTGCGTTGGCACGCCGCTTTCACACTTGGGAAAATGGAATCGGCGGACGCCAAGACTCGGGCTGCCTTGATCGCCGCCACGAAAGATAGGAGTCCTCGAGTTCGCATCGAAGCGGCAGAGGCGATTTACCGTTTCGATCCGAAGAATCCGATTGTAATGGCTACCATCTTGCCCGCGCTGGATGACCGTGATGCAGGCGTTCGGACATGTGCTTGTTTCACATTGAAGAGCATAGGTGCCCCCGAGGCTGTTCCGGCCATTCCACAGTTGACTGCTTTGGTAAGCGATGCGAATGTCTCGGTTCGTTTATATGCCATTTATGCCTTGTCTACAATGGCAGGTCAAAAAGCAAATATCGCCAGCGCCGTTTCTGCCCTTAATTTAGCAACGAAAGATAAGAACCCAGACGTTCGACGCGAAGCTGAGGAGTGCCTCAAAAGCGTGAAGCGATGAATGCAGCCATGACGGCTTTGGTCTCGGGAACCATCGTCAGCACGCCCGGCAGGGAGACGCACACCGCCAAGGCCAGCGACGGCCAGCACACGATCGCGGACACCTCAACTGGGCCATTGCCGATCGGGCCGTGACGGCGACGCAGGGCGGCGCAACTTCCAGTCAATCGTTCGTGTGGACGGTGACGCCGCGCGTGGCCCTGGTCAACCCTGGCGCACAGAGCAATGCCACGGGAGATACCGTATCCGTGCAGGTAAACGCGACTTCGCCGAGCGGCACCATGAGCTACAGTGCCAGCGGCTTGCCCGGTGGCTTGAGCATCAACAACAGCACCGGGCTAATCTCCGGCACGCTGGCGAGCGGCGCTGCCAGCGGCACGCCGTACGATGTGACTGTGACGGCCAACGATGGCACGTCCAGCAGCAGCCAAACCTTCGCTTGGACGGTCTCGGCCATCAATCTCGCGTCGCCGGGCGATCGGACCAACAACGACGGCGACGCGGTGAATCTGTCCGAGTATTCTCACCCCTCGCCCCCACCCCTTCTTCCCTGTACTCAGGGGAGAGGGGAGAATCCGAGAGGTGCGCTGTACGGCGCGCAAGCCCGGCGAGGGCCTTTACCCGCCGTGTGATGTTGGATGCGCCGAGCTACTCTTTTCTTGCAGCCGAAGGGATTCAAACGAGTGCAAGGCGACGCGCCCGGCTCGCAGGGTCAAATAAGTACAAGGCAACTCCGTCCAGCAGCCACTATTGTAGTAGGCGATTGACGGCAACGGTTTGGCCGTCGAGTGATGGGTATGACCACAGCTTCGTAAATCAACGTATAGATCCGCTTCTCAGGGCGACCGTGACCGCCGTCCAAGGTTTCATATACGTCGTGGTCTACCCCAGCCATGTCGTCGTTCGTGTCGGTTCTGTGCGAAGGTTTCGACTTCTTGCCAGTCGTCGGCGTTGGCGATGACGGCGCAGATGACGACGGCAATCACGTCGAGCAAGAGGTGTTGGCAGCGGTTGACGCGACGCGGATCACGCAGCGTGTAGAAGTGTTGTCGCAAGCCAAGTGTTTTGAGAACCACTTTCCATCCTCCGAGCGTTGTGCGCAACGGCGATCCGCGAGAATGGTAGGGCCGACCCTTGACTAAATCAAGAATCTGAGGATAATATAGCGTGAATTTGATGCGCAGGCCGTGGGGTGAAATCTATGTTTGCCTTGAGAAGACGTTTGATTGTTCCACAAGGCGCTTTGCCATAGGGCTTGTGAGACGCACAAAGTATGAAGAATATCCAGGCGGCAACATCGTTCGCCGCCTACTTTCGTGGATCGATCATTCCAAAATGGTTATCGGGGCGGAGGTGCCCAATGCGCAGTTATCTTAAAAACGTCCTTTGCCTTGTATGTTTTACAGTTGTCAGCATTTTTGCGTCAAATCGATACGCGGTTGCTGACGATTCCAATCGCGCGTCGCGCGCGGAGATTAACAGTCATTCGGATTGTTACGGCGATTCACTACCGGACAATGCGATCGCACGCCTCGGAACAGTTCGCATGCATAATCCGGAGGACATTCATACTCTGTTCTTTTCAAGAAGCGGCAAATCACTCTTCGCGGCTGTTCGTTCTTCTGAGCGTGGTAACGTTAATAGCGAATTGCCGACCCAATCTGTTTTTAACTGGGACAGCAACACAGGGAAATTGATTCGATCAATCGGCGCACCCAAAGTACCAATCAATGGGATGTTCTTGTCGTCCGATGATAAGACACTTGTTCTGAGCGACTACAGAGGATATTTTCTATATAGCGCAATGGCCGGTAGTTTTCAACGAAAGTTGAATTTGGGGACGGGTAAAAAATCGCTGGGCATTCTTGCTTCATTTGACGGTAAAATCGTAGCATTAGCTTCAGAGAAGGATGGTGAAATACAAATTTGGAATGCACAAACCAGGAAACGTCGTAATATATTTTATATCGGACGACCCGACTCATCTGTACTGCACCTTTCTTCAGACGGTTCGATATTGGCATTAAAGCGGCTAGACGGAACGATTCGAATTTGGGACACAATTGTTGGTAGGCAATTATGCCAATTTGTTCACAAATGTCCATCGCACATAGCCTTCAAGCCTATGCATGTTGCAATTTCGCCCGATGCAAAAGTAATCGGATTAGAAGGAGAGCGCGAGACCATTCAATTTTATGATACTCGATCGGGAAAGCTCGTTGAAAAAGTGAGAAATTTTATCCTTCGTTCAGGATCGTGCGAAGGAATCCCTCCATTTGAGTTTTCACCCGACAACCGATTTTTGGCAATCGCCACGAAAGACCAAAGCATTCGCGTCTGCGATCTGGGCGCCGACAAAACAAGATGGGTATACACCGGTTGCGGTGAGGGTGCTTGGAGTACTTTTGCATTCACTCACGATGGAAATACATTAGCTGCTGGGAATTGTTTCGGATGGATGCGTATGTGGAATCTATTGACGGGCACGGAATCGCCTTCCTTCGCTTGCCACCGAAGAGAAATAACATCAATCGCATATACATGTAACGATCGGATTGTATCCACATCGTTCGATGGTTCAGTCCGTTTGTGGAATGCGAATACAGGACGAGAGATAAAAAACTTGCATCGCGCTTCTGCGAACAACGGGATAGAGACAGTCGAGGTCTCACCGCGAGGTGATTTGATCGCTGCCTGTGACGATTGTGGAACGATTTATCTGTATGAACTGCCGTCGGGCAAACTGATTCGGACGATTCGAACACATAGTATAAGTCATCTGTTACGTTTTTCTTCAGATGGAAAACAACTGGCGACAGACGGGGACGAATTAAACATCGACATTTGGGACATACCATCGGGTAGAAAAGGGGCTGAGTATAAACTGTCGTCCAAGAACGGCAGACTCATGTCTCTATTCTTCACTCCGAAAGGGAAATTAATAGGCACAATTGGCATTTTAGGAAAGAAAGGTTCCGTCGAAATACAGGATGTCAAGAGTGGAAAACTAATACAGCGATCTGAAACACCCGATGAACTTTCTTTTCTGCCGATTCATGTCTCAGCAGATTTGGAGTGTTTAATCCCTGTAAGTAACGACTCTTCGCTACGGATTATGGATGTCCCCAATGGACGAGAAGTATTCCGATACGACTTTGATACCGAAAAGTTCACCACGATATCTGCAATTGACCTTTCGCCCGATGGTCGTTTTTTCGCATCGTCGGAATTGAATGCCGATGGGATTCTCCTCCGAATATGGGAAATGGCATCGGGGAAAGAGATTCGTCGTCTTCGCGGGCATAGCGAAGAGATTGTCGCGATTGCATTTTCTCCCGATGGATGTACAATCTCTACTGGAAGTAGAGATTGTACAATCCTTGTGTGGAATGTGTTTGACAACTTGCAATCCAGAGCCGATTTGTTGCCTGAACCATTAGTCCAATTAATGGAGGACTTGTCCAGCTCCAGCCCGGCTACAGCATATCGGTCTGCTTCCAAATTGGTGAAAACACCCGTTCAGTCTATAGACTTTTTCAATCGAAATCTTCGCCCAGTACTTCGCCTCTCACCGGAACGAATCAATCAACTTATTGCGGAACTTGACTCTGATACATTTTCAGAACGCGAATCGGCTTCGCTTGAATTGTTACAACTTGGCAGATCCGTCGAACCGGCGTTGCGGAAAGCTCTGACGAAGTCTCCTACCCTCGAATGTCGTCATCGCATTGATATTCTACTCAAGAATATGCCGGATTTTACTGTCAAGCATCCCGAATTGCTTCGTATTCTTCGCTCCATCTGGGTACTCCAGCGGATCGGAACTCCCGAGGCGCGATCGTTGTTGGAAAAGCTTGCCTCGGGAGAATCCGCCGCTCGCCAAACTCAAGAAGCGAAGGCCGCTCTGCGCTTGCTGGACCGAATGAAGCAGCGGTAGTGAGGTGACGGGCGAATCTACAAGGACGGCGACGCGGTGAATCTGTCCGAGTATTCTCACCCCTCGCCCCCAACCTTTCTTCCCTGTACTCAGGGGAGAGGGGAGAATCCGAGAGGTGCGCTGTGCGGCGCGCAAGCCCGGCGAGGGCCTTTACCCGCCGTGTGATGTTGGATGCGCCGAGCTACTCTTTTCTTGCAGCCGAAGGGATTCAAACGAGTGCAAGGCGACGCGCCCGGCTCGCAGGGTCAAATAAGTACAAGGCAACTCCGTCCAGCAGCCACTATTGTAGTAGGCGATTGACGGCAACGGTTTGGCCGTCGAGTGATGGGTATGACCGCAACAGACGATTTCGCAACCCCGCTTGCGCGCGTATTCGATGGCCTCTTCCTCGATCTTTTGAGCGCAGCGCAGAAAGGTCTTGCTGCCCTTCTTGGCCAGCTTGGCAAAATAATGCGTTTGGTCCACCCACTGAAGAAAGAGATAAACGCAATCGCCCAACCAAGTCAGGACCGGATGCGCGTCGAGGAACTCGTCGAATATATGACCGTGCAAGAAGAGTACGTCTCGCCCACCGCTCGTCAAGATATATTCCTCTTTCACGGTGACGCCCAGAAGCGGAGAGATGATTTCGGACGAGACATCGTGGTTGCCGGATATCCAGATGATGTCGATGCGATCCGATAATTTCCGGATCAAGGATAGCACCTTCCAATGGTGTTTGTTCAGACGGCGGAAGTCGATCGAATCGAATACGTCACCGTTCAAAATGAGCCGACTCGTGGCGATCTCTTCTTCATGCACCATTTCCAGAAACCGGCACAGACTCTTCGCTTGGCAGTTCCCACTTCCCAGATGAATGTCGGAGAGAACGACGGCATCGAACGGTAGGTCGGCGTCGGACTTGGCGAGATGCGACGCGGGATGGATCGGCGCGGCGACCGGCTCAAAGGGCGGCGCATATCGCTCCGTCACCGCGGTCTGCCCACGTTCCGAAAATGGGAGAACGTCTCGATCCGTTCCGGTATTTGGCATCATGGCTTCGCTCGATACGGGATAGATTTCCTTTGATCTTTTATCAAACCTATATGCAGGTTCTCGTAGGATCTTGTGATAATTGAGCGAGGAACGACTCATTCCACTTTCGTTCTATCGGCGCGTTCCGTGATAAATAGATTGCGATGCCGTGAAGCCTCTATGAATTTGGCGGCCGTCTGCTTGACGAGTAATTGGTGTGCTTTTAGATTCACAAAAGTATGAAATTCATAGAGATCGGAAAAGTAAATGCGATGAGCGAACGGCGATGAAATTGTGATTTGAAGCGCGGCGAATCGGCCGGCGCACGATCGCGGGCATGTACTCCGCGAGTCGAAACCGTATGCGAGAGGTTCCATGCTCTACGATTATGATGTCGTCGTGATCGGCAGTGGAGCGGGAGGGGGGACTTTCGCCTATGCCTGCGCCCAAGCGGGGAAGCGGGTTCTCCTGTTGGAGAGAGGACGGAATTCGACTCCGAAGGAGCCGATCCACGACGAGCAGGCGATGTTGATCGACAAGAGACCCTACGACGATCGTCCGGTGCGCGTCAACGGCTCGGAGCGGCTTCTCTATATGGGAGGCGTCCTCGGCGGCGGAACGTCTCTGTACGGCGCGGCCCTGATGCGTCCGAGCATTGAGGACTTCCACCCCGGCGAACAATACGGCACGCGCATCCCTCGATCGATTTGGGATTGGCCGATCACCTACAAAACCTTGGAGTCGTATTACACGAAAGCGGAAGCGCTGTACGGCGTCTCCGGCTGCGCCGACGAGGACTACGGCCCTCTTCAACGGCCGCGCAACGGCTATCCGCAAAAACCCCTCCCGCTCAAGCCGATCAATCGACGACTCATTAACGCCAACCGGGCGCGAGGGTTGCGCCCGTTCCGCTTGCCGTTGGCCATCGACTTCGACCGTTGCTTGCAGTGTCCTTCGTGTCCCGGCTATGCGTGCATCAACGATTCGCGTCGTTCGTCGGCTCGACTGGTCGCACGCGGTATCGAAGAAAAGCTGTCGCTCGATGTGTTCGCGGGGGTCGAGGTCGAACGCTTCGCGCGCGATGCGGCGGGGCGCGTCGCCGGCGTCCGCGTTTGCGATCGGGCCACGGGTCGGCGAACCGAGTATCGGGCGAAGCGCTATGCCCTCGCGGCGGGGGCTTTGGCCTCGCCGGCGCTGTTGCTGCGCTCCGGCGTGGAAGGACAATGGATTGGCCGGAACTATATGATGCACCTCTCGCCGATCATCGTCGGCATTTATGGCAAGCGCACCGGCGGCGACGAAACGTACATCAAACAAATTGGTTTCGCCGACTATTACCTCGGCAGCCGACGCTATCCTCACAAGATGGGGATCGTTCAATCGCTGCCCGTCCCCGGCCCGCTGTTGTTGCGAAAGATGACGCGGGGACGAATACCGTTCCGCGTCGTGGAGTTCCTGCGAAAACGGATGCTGCCGTTGACCGGGATCGTCGAGGATTTGCCCAACCCCGCGAACCGGGTATCCCTCGGAGCCGACGGCCGCGCCGAGTTGAGTCATGGATTCTCGCGCTTCGACCGCGAACGCGGACGACAGCTGAGTCGCTTGATGCGGCGCATTCTGAGGAATGCGGGAGCGCTGTTCTGCTTGGCCAAATCGTTCCCTTCCAACGAACACGTCGCGCATCAGTGTGGCACGCTGCGCATCGGCACCGATCCGTCTCATGCCGCCGTCGATGCGGATTGCCGATTGTTCGGTCAGCCGAATGTGTTCGTCGTGGACGGCAGCATTTTGCCGACCTCGCTGGGGGTCGGCCCGGCCCTGACGATTATGGCGAACGCCCTGCGCGTCGCGGATGTGGTCGGTCGAGAGATTTAGCCGTACAGCGCTGCTCTCGAATTCTCCCCTCTCCCCTGTACTCAGGGGAGAGGGGTTGGGGGGTGAGGGGTTAGAGACGGATGGAGACGCCGAATCCACTCGCCTTCTCTAAACCCCTCACCCCCGGCCCCTCTCCCCTGAGTACAGGGGAGAGGGGAGTAGCGCCGTACTGTTAGGTGGACGAGTCGATGATGAAACACCGTGCTTTCAAAACGCGCTTGGAACAATATCGGCAGGCGTCGGCCATTCACGGCGGCATCCTGAATGCCTGCATGGCCGCCTTGGCCGTGCGACTATCTCGCGTCCGCATTCCCTCGAAGCGCCTGCGCCTTCGACTGTACCGAACCATCTACGGCAAGAAATACACGGCCCTGAATGAATCCGAACTCGAACGACCTCTGTGGGCCTATCCGTCCTTCAACGCGCTCTTTACGCGCGGGGTGCGCGCGGAGTTGCGGCCGATCGGGTCCGCGGCCGATCAACTTCTCTGCCCCTGCGATGGCACGGTGCAAGAGGTCGGCGCGATCCGAGAAGACAAAATCCTCACGGTCAAAGGCATCGAATACTCCGTCGGCTCGTTACTGGCTGGGATGGACCCGCGCCCGTACCACGACGGCAGCTACGCGATCCTCTTTCTCTCGCCCAGCGATTGTCACCGGATATTCAGCCCCCAAGACGGAACCATCGACGAAATCATTCATGTGCCGGGCCATCGACTGCTCGTCCATCCACCGTTTCAGCGCCCAGAGTACCCGGTCTTTTCGTTGAACGAACGAGTCATCTTGCATCTGTCCACGCCGCTGGGGAAGTGCGTCCTCGTCTTGGTAGCGGGTTGGGGGGTGGGCAATATCACTTTCCCACGGGGCCGTCTCTTTCGACCGCGCCTGCGGCGAACGAGCCGCCTCTCGTTCGATCCGCCCCTGCCGGTGAAAAAGGGCGATTGGATCGCAACCTTCGAACTCGGCTCGACCGCCATCCTGATCGGTGAGCCGGCCGATCGAGTGACGCCCCTCGTCCGCGCGGATGAAAAAGTCCACTACGGTCAACCGATATTTTCCATCCAAAGGTGAAGGCTCGCTGGGAGGAGATTGTGGACGAAGTGCTTCTGATCGCCAGCGCGAACGACCCGGTGGCAGCCGACTGCGCCGACCGTGCGAACCGCATCGGCGGACGCAAAGTCTCGGTCATTTCGACCGACACCGTTGACACCACGAGGGACGACCGGGCGGACTTGCAGCCCTCGGACAAGTTTTCGATCGCTCGGTATCTGCAAGTACACGCGCGCGACCGACTCGCCGGCGCGGTTGTCTTTCTGAATCGAGACATGAAGGAACGCGACCGCGGATTGATCGCCGCCATTGCCGAAATTGCCGGAGCGAAGGGTGCCGCTTGTGTCTGTCTCGTCGGTTCGTTTCGCGTCCATTTCGGAGATCGAAAGGCGGCGCGGACGGAGGAATGGGCCATCCGCCAATTGCGCGGCTTCCAAGGTCGAATCGTGGTGTTTCGTATCGGCCCCATCGACAGTCCGTCCTCCCGATGGAACGCGGGGCTGAGGAAGTTGCGATTCTTGGCCCCCGTCGTGCCGGGTCGATTCAGGGGTTGTTGCGTGGAAGGCGAGGAGCTATTCGCGGCCATCGATCGAGAACTCACAGGAACCGACTCTCGGAGGCGTCGGACTTTCACGCTGCTCGGATCGAACCGGGCGTGGAAAGAGCGACTATCGAAGGAATGTGAGGAACGACCGCCATCGTACATCGCTCGGTCGATCGCATTATTATTGCGACTGCTTCTGGTGGGCCACCTGGCGGGGTTGACGATCGATCTTCTCGCACGATGGTTTCCGATACTGAGAGCGTATAACTTCGATACGCTGCGCCCTCGATCCAATCGAGAATTGCTTGCCCTCTATAACAAATACAATTATCGAGACGTGAAAATCGTCGGCTACAACAATGGTGTCGTTCATTTCGGTCATAAATATCCAGGGAAAACGGTCCTCTCCACGGTCGGCTGCAATCGCGTAGCCCGTCTCGCGGGCGATTGCGCGCGCTTCGACGGCGGCGTCACCGTCCGCCAAGCGATGCAAATGTTGCAGGCGCGAGGCAAGGAATTGCACGTCGTTCCCAATTATACATACGTCGGCTTGGGCACGGGCTATTTCATCCCGATCCACGGCTCGGCAAGCAAATACTGCACCGTGGCCGAGACGATTGAAAAGGTGGTTCTCTACGATCCCATCGAGGATCGATCCTTCTCGGCGTCCCGCCCCGATGTCGCGTTTGGGCGCTATGCGTACGATTTGTCCGCCGATGTATTGCTGTTGCAGCTTAGTGTGAGAGTCAAAGAAAAGACGGGCTATGGTGTGAAGGTGGAGAAGCTGGCGAACGTGTCGAGCCACCAGATCTGGGACTCTTTCCAGGATACCGCCGCCTCGAACGTCGAGATTCGCAAGGCCGGGGCAGCCTCACAAGAAGTCGTGATCTATCGCTATTACACTCGTTCGCCGGACGGAGACGAGAATACCTTAGAATTGCCGCGCGATACTCTGGGCAGTTTGTGGGATCGCATCGAAGCCAATCCGATCGCCTCGGTGTTGTTCCACGGTCTGGCTCGCCGGCTGGCTCACCACGTCGAACTCTTTTTGTCGAAGGACGACTTTGCCGCATTCTGGGAGACGCACAGCGCCTTGCCTCTCTCGAAGATTCAACTCCGCTATATTCGACGGGATGGATTCCCACATTCTCCTTTCCGAGAGTGCGATTGTATATCCATCGACCTCTTTATGCTCAAAAAACACCGACGAGCCTTCGAGGCGTATGTAAAGCAAACCTTCCGCGCGGCGCGGTTCAATCCCGGCAAACACAGTATGTGAGCTTCCATGAACACGCGACACCCATTCTTGGATACCTGCGAGGAACTGATCGCGCGGCAAACGCCGAATCTGTTTCGCTTCTATTTGAATCCCCATGTGGTTCAAACGTGCCACTGTTTGAACCGATACGTTCGAGATACCTGGTACGCCGATAAACCGAAACAACCCAACTATCAGAGTTTTCTCGCCAACAGCTTCGAAGAATCCCTCAGCGGCGCGATCAAATTGGCCCGCTATGCCGCAAGCGTCGAGCATCGGTCGCAGAGGGGATTGATCCTCGACTTCGCGGGGCGTCTCGGTTCCTTCGTCTCGGCCGCGTCCGAAAACAACGCGCGGATCGAGTTTATTCCCAACCTGGTCGTCGAAACTGGCCCGCCGTCGTGGGCCGAGCTGCGGGAGCCATTTGGCTTCGCGGTGCTGCTCCTCTCGCCCGCTTTGGAATCGTGCGAAAAGCTGGACGAGATTCTAATCGCGCTCGAACGACAGTCAGCGCTGCGCATCGTTTGCGTCGATCGCCCCGCACTCCATCGCTGCCGGCAATCGGCGTCTGCATTGCGGGATAAATTGCGTCCCGATATCGTCGTCTTCGACGAATCGTTCGTTCGGCACCACGTCCCGTTCGGTGCCTTCGCCGCTCGGAGAACTCTGTACGATTATTGGAACGGTTCGAGAAATGCGACCTTCCATTCCACGACTTATCAGCCAAATTCGATCTCGACGCTGCACTTTCTGAAATGCGCGGAGATGGACGACCCCGAATTCGATACGAGGCTATCGGGAGAATTAGATGGGATTCGCACCGATCCGGAGCGTTGTCGGTCTCTGTTCGGTGAATTATATAATCCCTCTCTGCGCAAAACGATGGCTGTGCTGGGTCTGGACACATTCGACGTGCGCGCCGCCGGTCATTATGTGATGGCGAAGGGCCGTCGAATCTTCGACGGCGTGGGAGGGGTTGCGTGCAGCATGCGCGGACACAATCCCGAAAACTACGTCGCGGAGCAAGAGAGTTTGCAAAGTGCTTTCCATTATCGGGAAGAAGTCGCCGAGCGATTGCGAGAACTGACCGGCCTGGAGTGTATGTTGCCGGCGGTGAGCGGAGCGTCGGCGGTCGAGAACGCGCTGCGGATCGGATTGGCGACTCAACCCTCGAATCCCTATATCCTCGCGCTCAAGGGCGGCTTCGGCGGCAAGACTTTGCTGGCCCTCGCGGGAACGTCGAAGGAATCGTATAAGACACACATTGGCCCTCTCTATGAAAATGTCTCCTACATCGATCCGTTCGCCGAGACTGCCCTCCAAGACTTCGACGCCGCTCTGGAAAAATACCCCGTGGGCATCGTGCAGATGGAGTTGATTCAGGCCGTCGGAGGGGGCCGACTCGTGCCCGAAAGAATTGTTCGCCATCTGGAAGCGCGCCGCCAGGATCGGGGATACCTGCTCTTCGTGGACGAAGTGCAAACGGGCATGTATCGGACAGGCTCCTTCACTCTGTCGAGTAAAATGGGGATTGTCCCCGATCTATTGACGATCGGCAAGGGAACCTCCGATATGATGTGTCCCTTTGCCGCCACGCTCTATTCGTCGGTCGTTCGGGAGCGGATGGAAGCGGTCGGATCGGATTTACCCGCGTCTCTCCGACGGCGCAACGATTACGAGTTCGGTTACAAAACGCTCCTCCATACGCTCAGGCACGCCGAGAAAAGCGGGCTATCCGAGAGAGTTTCGCAATCCGCCACCCTGTTCGCCGAGCGGTTGTCCGACCGGCTTTCCTTTTGTAAGGCCGTGCGCGAAGTGCGCGCGTTCGGACTCTTGATTGCCATCGAACTAAACGCTCACGGCTGGCTCCAACGGCGATTCAAAGAGAAACTGTCCTCGATCTATATTTATAACCTGCTCCACCATCCCCTATTTCCGGTGTTTATGGGTTATTGTCAGTACGAACCTAACGTGCTGAAATTCACACCTTCTCTGACCATAACTCCGACGGAGATCGAACGGTGTTGCGATACCCTCGCGGACACCCTCCACGCACCGTTCTATCGACTGTTGCCGCCCGTCCTGCGGGCAATGGCCGTCTCTCACATGCGGGACAAATGGCACGGATATTAATCGGAGATACCATGAATCCGCTCAACGCGAATTTTACCGAACTGTACGAGAGGCATCTGTGCCGCCACGCGCAGTTCGGCATCAATATCATTCATATCCTGGCCGTATTGGGCATCTATGTGTGTCTGTACGGCATCGGCTACGGCATCGTCGGCGTCGGTTGGCCGTTGTTCGCCGTCGCGGGCGTCCACTCGGCGATCCTCGCCTTCAATGTACCCCTGAAGGTCTTGAGTAGCACCGTGCTATTCCTGGCCGCCGTCATCGCTCTCGTGCTATCGCTACCGCTCGCGCCAATCTGGGTGTACGTTTTGCCCATCTACCCGTTCTATAAAATTCAAGTTTGGAGTCATAAGGTTTATAACGTGGAGCACGACATGACGGAGTACAACAAAAAATACAAGAAGGGATTTGTCTTGTTCGTGCTGCTGTCACTCTACGAGGTGCCGATCTTGTTGAATTATTTAGCTTTCGACGCGAGCAACTGGTCGGACGGACGAGAAACCCAATGTCCCTAGGTTAGCCGCGACGCGCAGCGGAGCGCGAGACAACTCGCTCCGCTGCGCGTCGCGGCTAACCAACGTGTGAGCGATCCGAAGAAAAATCGCTCTCATAGTCTCAGGCAAAGCACACCGAAACTTCAAAAAGGATACCTCGCCATGCAGGTTCACGTCATCCAGCGACAGTACGACGAAGTAATCGCTCCGCGTTACGATTTCGACCCGCAATCGGTAATCGGCGACTCCTTGGATTTGGCCATCGAACAGATTCGGCGACAAGAGCGCGACCGGGACGATGGTACATCGAGTTACGTACTCGATCTGGGGGTGGGCACGGGACGATTCTTCGAGAAATTCCGCGCCCATTCTTCGACGCCCATCCATCCGTATGGACTCGACATTTCACGGAAGATGATCGATGTCGCGCGCGGTCGCATTCCCGACCTCGTGGCCGCCGTCGAGGATGCCGCCCATCTGGACGAGCAATTTCCGTCGATCTCTTTCGATTTGATTTGCACGCACTTTATCACGGGATTCGTCCCTGTGGGCGCATTGGCTCCCAAGGTGTGGGACAAGCTCGGCGACGGGGGCGTCTGGTCCTTTGTCGGAGGGACCAAGGCGGGCTTTCCCAATCTCCAACGGAAGGCTGCATCGCTTCCCCTTAAAAAATGGTTGTTCGGCGGTTCCAAATTAGAGGTTGACGACCACGTTTGCAACCCCGCCGACCAAGATGAAGTGGTGCGAATTTTGGAGGAGAATGGGTTCGCGGTTTGTGAATGTGAGACATTTTGTCCAAATCTTCACTTTAACAACCTCAAAGACTTCATGGAGTTCGCCTACTATGGCGGTTGGCTTACTCCTTTTTTAGAAGTCTTGGGTTTGCACAAGGCGAATTGGATGATCCGCACGCTGTTGAACGCGCTGTATTTCCCTATGGAAGATCATCACAAAATAGTCGTGGCCTTGGCCCGGAAGCCGTAAAAGCATCGGGCGCGACCGACGCGCGCCGGTCGTTCCCACATATTGCGGAGGGTTGAAGATGCGCATTGCCATTCTCGCCGAGGTGTTTCTGCCTAAGGTAGATGGAGTCGTCAACCGGACGATGAACCTCATTCATCAGCTGGTACGCTGCAACGACGACGTGATGGTTATCTGTCCTCAAGCGGAGGGAAGCCAAGCGTGCCCCGTGCCCGTCGTCGAGTTTCCCAGCTTCGCCTTTCCCCTCTACCCGGAATATCGCATCGCCTCGCCCAATTATCGACTGGTGAAAGTGTTGGATCGCTTCGCCCCGGATGTGTTGCATTATATCAACCCGTTCGCATTCGGATTTCGCTGTCACGACCTGCTCCATCGTGCCGGCGTCCGCGTGCCCAGCGTCTTCTCGTTTCACACGCTCTACGGAGAGTTCGTCAAACAATATCGGCTGCTCCATCCGCTGTCGCATCTGCTGTGGTGGTTCACGCGCGAATACCACAATCGAGCGGACGTGAACCTGACCGTCTCGAACATCATGCGCGACGAACTCGCGGGTCGCGGGTTCCGGCGCGTCGCACTGTGGCCTCCGGCGGTGGACGGCGAGCTATTCCACCCGGCGCGGAAACGCGCGGAGATGCGATCCCGCCTGGCAAACGGTCGGTCGCATCGGCCGTTGTTGCTCACGGTGTCCCGCCTGGCACCGGAAAAGAATGTCGGCTTTCTTGCCGACGTACTCGACCGCTTCCCCGAGGCAACGCTCGCCGTGGTCGGCGATGGACCGCAACGCGCGGAGTTGGAGCAGCGCTTCGCCGGTAAGAATGCCCACTTTATCGGCTATCTGAAAGGCGAGGAGTTGGCGGCGGCTTACGCCTCGGCGGATGCTTTCGTTTATGCCTCGGAGACGGAGACGATGGGCAACGTCGTCTTGGAAGCGATGGCTTGCGGCTGCCCGGTCGTGGCCCCCCGCGCCGGTGGAATCCCGAACCTCGTGGTACACGGCCAAGCCGGTCTCTTGTACGAGCCGCGCAACTTGACGGAAGCCGTTGGGGCCGTCCGGTCGATCCTGTCGGACGATGATCTCCGCAACCGGATGAGCCGGGCCGCGCGGCAAGCCGTCGAGACGTTGAATTGGGACCATTCCATCGATCGGGTGCGCGAAGTCTATCGAGAGGCGATCCGCCCCCGTCCTGCGATCGCCGGCCGAATCAGTTTCCAACAGCGGCTCGCCCAAATCGCCATCTCGGGTCTCGTCTTCGCCTTCCAGAGCGTGTCGAAAGGCGGTGCTGTCGCGGCGTGCCGATGAATCGTGGAACGGCGCTCGAAGAAATCGCAGCCCGGCGGCTTCGCCATTTTGCTTGCCTCCGGAGGCAGACAAAGGTACGATGAGGTTAAGCGGGATATTCGGTATCCAATCTCGACGATGCCGGTTCGACCGATCCCGATGCGCCGGTCCATCGTCCGTTCGTCGTCGTTTCCGAGGAGGAGCGCCATGGGAGAGAGTGTGCGATGCTTTGTCGCCGGTTGTCTCGGCGCGGCAGTCGTCCTGATGGGAGGACGGCCCGCGTGGGGTCAAGCGCCGCAAGCCGCGAATCCAAACGTCTACGTCAATCCCTTCGCCGCGGGAATGCGTTTCCCCGGCGCGACCGCCTTGGGACAACCACAAGCGCCGGCCGGCGCGGGGGTCGGTCGTTTGGCTTACGGCGGCTTGGCTCCCGGTCTCGCTTCGCCGGACGGAGGCTACGGCAGCCTGTCGGCCTCCTATGCCAATCCATCCTTGGGCTACGGCTCGCTGATGAATACTAGCCCCAGCAACGGCTACGGCGGCGGCTACAGCGGCGGATACGGGATGTACGGAACCCAATGGATGATGAATCCCTATCAAGGCTACCTGAGTGGGGCCGCCGATGTCACCCGCGCCAATGCCGAATACTATTCGACCATTCAGCAAGCCAAACTCTCGCGCGAAGAAGCGCGGCGCTCCTACCTACAGACCCGCCGCGCCGCCATTGAGGAAGCCGCTTGGGAACGGGAACACATGCCCGATCCGGAAAAGATTCGGCAGAAGATTCTGGAGCGCGAACTGGCGCGAGCGCGCGTCAGCCCGCCGCTGACGGAAATCTTGGCGGCTCAATCGCTCAACGCCCTGTTGCACAACCTCATCACCCAGCAAGGCCAGGGCGGACGCGGGCCAAACGTCGCGCTGAACGAGGATGTCCGCGACCACATCAATTTCCGCGTCGGCAACACGCGCGGCAGCGCCGGCTTGCTCAAAGACGGCGGTTCGCTCAGTTGGCCGCACTCTCTACGAAAAGAAGACTTCAAGGAGGCCCGCGACAATCTCAACGCGCTGATGAAAACCGCCTTCACCAGCGTGGCCAGCGGCAATCGACCCGATAGCCGAACCATCAGCGACTTGCGAGCCGGTTACACGAAACTGGCCGAGGCCATCGACGCGAACGTCAACAAAATCGACTTCAACGAATCGTTCGAGGCCAAGCGCTATCTGAGAGACCTAAAGGGAACCATCGATGCCTTGAAGGATCCCAACATCCTGATCGTCTTCGATAAAAATTGGAAATCGAACGTCCGCAATGTCGGCGAACTCGTGAAGTTCATGCGGGAGAACGGCTTGGAGTTCGCGCCGGCGACGAACTTGGACGAGCCTTCCTACATCGCCCTCTACCACGCGATGGCCTCGTTCGACCGGGGCATGCAGCGCGCCGTCAATGCCGAGGGCGAACGCTAAGAAGCCGTCCGAGCCGGAAGCGTAAGCGACGGTAGGAATTCCGTCGCTTACGCTTCCGGCTCCGATTGCGGTTGCGGTTGCCGTCGCTTACGCTTCCGGCTCCGATTGCTAACCGCCCATCCCTTCGCCTTGAATCTGCAAGCCGAACCCTTCGAGATCGATGTCTTCGCCCTTTTCCGGCTCGCCCAGCCCGCCTCGTTCGAGACTCACGCGGACAAAGCCCCACAGACCGACAGGCTCGCCGGTGTGATCGTAGCCGTTGGCGTCGGTGTCGCCTTCGAGCAGCCACCGCCACGAACGCCGCTCGCTGCCGGGGTCGGCCTCCTCCTGCCAGCCTTTCAGCACGCGCTCCACGGCTTGCAAGGCCGTCCGGCAGGTCTTGGGATCGTCGAGGTGCAACCGCACTTCGTCCGCCCCCTCCTCGAATACCACGCGCGGCAGCGCGCGGATCGACTCGAACAAGCGATGCTCCAACGCCGCCGCCCGCCACGGCGACCACAGATAGAACGTGACGCGCGGCGTATCGAACGCCAAGCCGTACAGGGAAATGCGCATGGATCGTTCTCCTCGAAGGCTCATCGCGTGGGAACGGGGGCGAGTCCCCCCTCGTTGGCCCGCACGACTTCGTGCCGCAGCGCCGCCCGCAGGACGCCGCGCATGCGTAGATACATCAAACCGCCCAGCAGCCCCAGCGTCCAGTTGATGACGCGCTGCACCAGCGAGCCAAGCACGCCGCTGGCTTCCGAGCAGCCCAACCACTCGTACAACAGCCCGAAGCCCAGTTCGCCGATGCCCGCCCCGCCGGGAAAGAACGGAGCGGCCTGAATCACCAGCCCAATCGGCACAATCAGAAAATGCTGCGCCAGCGTGGGAATGGCCTGGCCAGAGTCCGGCTGCCACAGCGTCCGCACGGCAGAGTAAAAGAGAAACACGAAGCCGACGTGTCCCACCCACGAGAGCATCAACACGCCGAACACGGCGCGCGGTCGGCAGCGGTACATCCACACGGCGCGCCACAACTCGGCCAACGCCGCCCCGGCTCGGGGCAAGTGTTCCAGCCGACCGGCGAAACGCTCCGCGCGCCAACTCGGCAGCAATCCCAGCCCCATCCAAACGCTCATTGACGTAGCCACCACGATCCATGCCAAGACGACGATGGTGCGGCACTGCTCCGCTCCCTGGCCGATCAATACGCCGCTCAGCCAAAAGCCCGCGCCCAACAAGGCCACGAACCAGATCAGCGCCCACAGGGCAATGGCTCGATCCATGATAACCGTGGCCACGGCCACCGTCCGGCGGCTCTGCTCCCGCGCGAGCGCCGCCGCCTTGATGACATCGCCTCCCACCGAACCCGGCATGAAACTGTTGAAAAAGAGGCCGATGAAACCCAGACGAAAGGCGTCGAGAAAGCGGAACGGCAACTCGACGGCGCGGACGAGAATGTACCAGCGCACGAACGTCAACAGCGTGCTGCACAGCGCGATCGCAAGGGCGAGTACGAAATAGCCGCCGTGAATCGGTTCGCCCTGCTGCACGTGGCTCTGCCAGACGTAGGCCAGCCCGCGCGAGATGCCGCTGAGCGTCACGACCGCCCCCGGCTGCAACGTCGCCTCTTCAGGCCAGGCGGAACCGTCCGACCCGACGAGTTCGGTCCCCCCCGGTGCCATTCCGAAGAGTTTCCGAACGTACACTGCCCACGAGCCGGGCTTTTTCAGCGCGAACCCCAGACGGCGATCCGTGCCTTCTCCGTCGGCGGCAAACCGTTCGATTTCGATGGATTCTTGTGGCCGATAGGAGAGAACTTTGCCGGCGATCTTGCCGTTGTCCGGTTCGCCACCGACGACGATTTTGCCGACCGTGCCGCGCGGATCGCCCCAATTGGACCAGACGACCCACACCATCAGGCCAAGGGCGACGGCGTATTTGAGCAAGTTGATCGGGATGCGTCTGTTCACGAGTCTCCTCATGCGCGAAAGGCGAAGCGTTCTTGCGATAAGTCTATCCCACAAACACTCCGGCGTTCGCTCATTCTGCTCGCCAAGGCCGTGCTTGTCTATGGAGATTTTGATTCGGAGAGCAAGGGAACGATTGACAGCGTGGGACGTGTCCGCTAGGTTATGTTTGTAAGTTGATCCCAAGGGGCCGTGGCGCAATTGGGAGCGCGCTACAATGGCATTGTAGAGGTTACGGGTTCGATCCCCGTCGGCTCCACTTTACTCCATTTCATAATCCTCCGCCCAACGAATGAGCGTCTTCTGCCCATTCCGTGGCGGATCGACGCGCAGGCGGCAGTCGTTGATTCCAACCTGCTCCACCGGCACCAGATAACACTTACCATTCTCTGGACAGTAAACGCCGAACAGTTCGATCTCACCCCGATAGCTTCGGCGAACGCATCCACCCCGTTTGCTCCGTGAGTCAACGCTGCATGTGGCGAACGAAATCACGCCGTTTCTCAGCCGGCCCGTCTTGCATTGGACGCGCAGGAACGTGCCCTCGTCGTCGATGGCCAAATCGTAGCGCAGATGATCGCCGACCGGCAGGAGCAGTTGTTTGCCGCGCCGCGTCAGGGCCGCCACGATCTGCCAGCGGCTAATTTCGCCGATCCGACTCGTGTCTCGCACGATGGCCTCCCTCTTGCCGAGCGATTTTCTTGACATTCTATCGTTTTCATCTCCCCGTTGAGACAATTTTTGAAAGGAAGGGAGCCGGTCGGCATCTTATTCTGATAGCTATGGCAAGCGTGGGACCGGAACTTCTGGAGCGACTGACGAAAGAACACGCGGCGGCTTTGGTGCTGTACGCGCGGCAGTGGTGCGGCACGCCCGAAGACGTGGTGCAAGAGGCGTTTCTGAAGCTGGTCGTTCAGAAGACTGCGCCGGAGAATCCCGTGCCGTGGCTGTACAAGGTGGTGCGCAACGGCGCGCTGGCGGTCAACCGAGCCGAGCGCCGTCGCCGTCACCACGAGACGAAGGCCGCCTCGCGCGCCTCGGCATGGTTTGTGAACGACGACCTCGCCGGGTTGGATGCCGAGGCGACCAGCGCCGCCCTGCGTTCGCTGCCGCCGGAGCAAAGCGAAGTGTTGGTGGCTCGCATCTGGGGCGGATTGACCTTCGAGCAGATCGGCACGGCGGTCGGCTGCTCGGCGGCCACCGCCTATCGGGCTTACGTCGCCGGGCTGTCGGCCCTGCGTCAGAAAATGGGGGTATCATGTCCGAATCGACCGACGACGAATTAGCCGAGTTTCATGCCGCCCTGGCGCGCCTGAAGCCGACGCCGGACGGGATCGATCTCGCTCAGTTGATGTACCAGGCTGGCCGACGGTCTGCGTCGCGGCCCAGTGGCGTTTGGCGCATCGCAACGGCGGCTTCGCTCCTGCTGTCCCTGGTGCTGGGGTCCATGCTTTGGCTGCGCCCCGTTCCTCCACCGACCGAGCGCATCGTGCGGGTGTTCGTGCAGCCTCCGGCTCCGCCACCCGAACCACCCTCGCCAGCCAACGACGCACCGCCCCCTGTAGCGACCGAACCGAGGGGGACCATCGAACCGAACGATTATCTGCGCCTCCGCCGCGACATCTTGACCTACGGTCTGGACGCCCTGCCTCCGCCGACGCCGTGGCCCGCTGAATCGCCTGCCAAGGATGTCGATACCCTGCTCGACTTGCCCAAAGACAGCCGTGAGCCGTGGATACGATTCCTCAAGCACTCTTTGCAATCGGGAGATCCCACATGAAGTTCGTACAATCGATTCTGCGAGCGGGGGGCGTAAGCCCCCTGATACTTGCTCTCAGGGGGCTTACGCCCCCCGCTCGGCGGCGGAGGCGGAGGCGGAACTGTGACCTGATACTTGCCCTCAGGGGGCTTACGCCCCCCGCTCGCCGGGTGAGCTGCGGGTTGTCGCTGATCGCCGCTCTTGTCGCTGCCTCGACCGCCTCGGCGCAGACGCCGGGGATCGAGCCGACGAAGCTGACTCTCAGCCCCGAGCCCGCTCCTTCTCCGGCTCTGAAATACTTGCTGCTGCCGGAGTTGAAAGACCAGACGCCCGGCAACGCCGCTTTGGAGTATTATCGCGCCTTCAGCCCCGAATGGTGGGGCGTTCTTCGCCAACAGAAAATGCGAGAGACTGTGGACAAGGCATTGCAAACGCCGCTCGAGGATTTGCCTCGCAAGGAACTGGATTGGTTAAAGACAAACCACATGCTGCGCCAAGTAGACGTTGCCGCCCGCCGCGAATACGTCGATTGGGGCATGGGCGAACGACTGCGGCGCGAGGGCTATAACCTGCTGTTGCCCGATATTCAAAGCCTCCGCCAGACGGGCGTGCTTCTCGCCGTCCGCGCGCGGTTGGAGATCGCCGAGGGAAACTACGATAAGGCCCTGTACACTCTGCAAACCAGTCTGGCGCTGGCCCATCACACCGGCGATGGAAATACACTCATCCAAGATCTCGTCGGCATCGCGCTCGCTCAAATCGCGTTGGTTCAGCTGGAAGCGTTGATCCAACGGCCCGATGCGCCGAACCTTTATTGGGCGCTAACCGATCTGCCCCGCCCTTTCTTTGACCTGCGCAAGGCGCTGCAAGGCGAAAAAATGGGATTGTACGCTTCTCTTCCGGAACTGCGCGACCTGGAAACGAAGCGACTCACTCCCGAACAGCAGCGAAAATTGACGCCGGCGATGGGCGGCGGCCTCGAAGCGATGATCTTCAGCTACGGAGCAAAACCAAGGGAGGATCATCGCCTGATGGGAACGCTGGTCGTCCTCCGCGCCTATCCCGAAGCCAAAAAGGCGATGATTGCGGAAGGACGCAAGCCGGAAGAAGTCGAAGCCCTGCCCGCGCTGCAAGTGGTCTTGATCCATTCGCTGCACCAGTATCAACGACTCCAGGACGACGTGTTCAAATGCCAAGGCTTACCCTATTGGGAAGCTCAACCGCGATTGGTGGAACTTGACAAACGCTTTCGTTTGGCGCGGCAACGCTTAGAGGCCATGCCCTTCCTCGAACTGCTCCCGGCGATTCAAAAGGTTCTCGGTGCCTCCGTCCGCATGGATCGCCGCATCGCCGCGCTGCGCTGCGTCGAAGCCATCCGCATGCACGCCGCCGCCCACGACGGCAAGCTGCCCGCGACACTCGAGGCGATTACCGAAGTGCCGATTCCCCGCGATCCCGCCACGGACAAAGCGTTCGTCTACCGCGTCTCCGGCGACAAAGCGACACTCTTCGCACCCCCGCCGCAAGGAGAGCAGGCCAACTTGAGCAACGCGCTATCCTACGAATTAACGATCCGCTCGAAAAAGTGAGGTAAAAATGTCTCCAATATCATCTATTCTCCTGACTCTATCCCTCGCCCTGCCCGCCGCCGACAAGGCCGATGCCCGCGCTCGGACCATCGCTCCGTTCGTCGATGAACAGACCGTGGCCGTCGCCCATGTGGACCTGAGCCGACTCGATGCCGACGCCCTGCTGGACTGGGTTGCCGAGGTCGGACGAGTGGACAAGAAGGAGCTTGAGGACGCGCGGCGCGAAGGGCGCGCCTGGCTGGCCGACTTCAGGAAAGCAGGCGGCAAAGATTTGTACTTTCTCGTCAATTTGACCGACTTGGCGGCAGATCTGACTACGACGATCGTACCACTGGCCGAGGGCGCGGATGCCCAGGCCGTTCGCCGCGTCCTGGAACGCATGGAGGCGTTCAAGCAGCTTCATTTCGAGACGCGCGGCCAGGTTCTCCTCGGCGGCAGTGAGGCCGTGCGCAAGCGCCTGAAGAGCGCCAAGCCGGTGGCACGTCCCGAATTGGCGAAAGCCTTCGCCGCCGCCGGCGACACGGCTATCCAACTGATCGTGCTACCGCCGCCGGACACGCGCCGCGTCGTCGAGGAGTTGCTGCCCACCCTGCCTCCGCAACTGGGCGGCGGCTCGACGCGCCCGCTGACGCACGGCCTCCAGTGGGCCGCCCTTGGAGTGGACGTGCCGCCGAAGTATTCGATCCGGCTATCCCTGCAATCTCCAGACGCCGAATCCGCCGAGAAGCTCAAGGATGCCCTGGTCCCGATCCTCAAGTCCGCCGCCCAACAGCGCGCGGCACGCGATTTCTACCCGGACATGGGCCGACTCGCCGAGAAACTGACGCCGCGGGTGGACAAAGACCGACTTATCCTCGCCGCGTCCGACAAGGAACTGAAGGAGTTCCTGCCGATCGTGGTGCGGCGCGTCTACCTAGACGCGACCCGAGGCAAGGTGGAGAATCGCCTGCATCAACTCGCCCTCGCCATGCACAACTATGCCGATATCCACAATCGCCGTCTCCCGGCGACGGCGAACTTCGACAAGCAAGGCAAGCCGCTCTTGAGCTGGCGCATCCACCTTTTGCCTTTCGTCGGCGAAAACGAGCTTTATCGACAGTTCCATCTCGATGAATCGTGGGACAGCCCGCACAACAAGAAACTCCTCGCCAAGATGCCGGAAGTCTATCGAGGCCCCAATCGCGCCTTGAACCGCGAGGGCAAGACCATCTACCTGTTGCCGACGGGCAAACACGCCGCCTTCAAGGACGGCCCGGAAGGACCGCGCATGCCGGCGGACTTCCCCGATGGAACCTCGAATACCATCCTTATCGTCGAGGCCGACGACGCCCACGCCGCACCGTGGACGAAGCCGGAGGATCTCAAGGTCGATCCCGACCATCCGGAGCGCGGCCTCGGCGGCCATTTCCAAGGCGGCTTCCTGGCGGCCCTCGCCGACGGTTCGGATCGATTCATCGCCAAGACCATGAGCAAGGCGACGCTTCGAGCCGCCTTCACGCCTGCCGGCGGCGAGGTAATGGGTTCGGATTGGTAGACCATCGATTATCCCTCGGAGCCGGAAGCGTAAGCGACGGTGCTTCGAGCCACCCTACGGTCGCATGTCCCCAGCGTCCGGGCTACTGTGGGAGACCTCCGTTGCCGTAGCTTGACATTCGGACTTTCGTCCGCTAAAAGTTTCAAGATGAGTCAACAAAGACTACCCTATCCTGGCGAGCCTTGGAAGGCGGAGGGCATCGTTCGATGTGGCGTAGGCGCACCCTCGGCAATGTTAACGACCGATTTCGGCGCGCTGTATTCCGGCGATTGCCTCGAAATTTTACCCTTCATCAACGACGCGACGATTGACACGGTTTTCGCCGATCCGCCTTTTAATCTGGGGAAGATTTACGGCTCGAAGGTTGACGACAATCGACCTCATGAAGAATACATCGCCTGGTGCGAGAAGTGGGTTGCTCAATGCGTTCGCGTATTGAAACCGGGCGGCTCGCTGTTCCTTTACAATATACCGAAATGGAACATATTGCTCGGTGCCTATTTGACGAAATTGGGTTTGACCTTCCGCCATTGGATCGCCGTCAGTATCAAGTTCGGCCTACCGATCCCCGCCCGACTTTATCCCTGTCATTACAGTTTGTTGTATTTCTGTAAAGGCGACAAGCCGAAGACGTTCCGAAGCATTCGGACACCGATCGAGACGTGCCGACATTGTGGCGGAGAGATCAAGGATTACGGCGGACATCGAGATGCCATGAACCCCAAGGGCGTAAACTTAACGGATGTATGGCATGATATTCCTCCGGTTCGTCACTGGAAGTTCAAAAGCAAAAAAAGGAAGGCCAATCAGCTATCGACCAAACTACTGACCCGTGTAGTGGAACTATCGACGCACAAAGGAGATGTGGTACTCGACCCGTTCGGCGGCAGCGGCACGACCTTCGATGTCTGCGAACGCCGCGAACGCCATTGGCTCGGCATCGAGTTGGAAAACTGCGATGTCATTGTCGAACGCTTGACGAACGCCGAATTGGATGCGCACGATTTTCAGGATCACATTGAAGAACGAACGTGGTAGCCGATTACCGTAAGGCACGACCGTCCGTCCCTTTCGGTATCCGTGGAACATCGAAACTTAGGGCGTCGTGTTCCACGACGTAGATTCGCAAAGCTCCTTCCGCGATTACGGTATCACGCCATAACGGGAGGTAATGTCGAAGCTCGCCAATGTTACCAATACGATCCGTCAGATAGACCTTGAGCTTGTCGCTCGGAACCGCGAGGAAGCCACCGACCAAGCCGCCGAGTTTCAGCGTCAACAACAGTTTGTTCATGGCCCGATGGCTCGAAGATATATTCCCCGTTTCCCATTCGAACCCGATGAACCCGTAATTACTTTGAAACAAGGCATCCAGATCGCCCATCTCAATCGCACCGTTTTGGATGGTCGGCAATTGCTCGAGTTGCCAGCCCAGCTCGCGCAACTTGCTCAAACAGGGTATCCGAATCGGTACGACTCCATTCCCCTCGCCGCGTTTCTTTCCACTCTGCGGATAAATCGTGAATGTGCCCGAACCATGTGGCCAATCCGTGGCCTTGATGGCCGTTCGAACGTGACGACAAGCTCTTCGCCAATCACGCGACGACGGGAAGTTGCCTCGTGAAATCACGTCAACCGTTTCCACGATCTTCATTCCTGTCCTTCTCTACCTTGGTGATGAGTTTGCTGGCGGACATTCCCATTGCGTCACACAGCCGGAATAGGGTGTTGAGCGTCGGTGATTTTAAGCCGCGTTCCAGCAGGCTGACGTAAGTACGGTGAACGCCCGCTTTGAACGCAAGTTGCTCTTGCGTCAGACCGGCTTTTTCCCTCGCCTTGCGCAGTGCTTCACCGAACATGAAGTCAGGATAACAAAGAGCGAATACCGTTTCGGCAGACTATAGTATTAGTGAAGGGGGCGGCTGGATTTCCCTAGCCGCCGACGACGCCCACGCCGCACCCTGGACGAAGCCGGGGGATCTCAAGATCGATCCCGACCATCCGGAGCGCGGCCTCGGCGGCCATTTCCAAGGCGGCTTCCTGGCGGCCCTCGCCGACGGTTCGGTGCGCCTCGTGGCCACGACCGTGAGCAAGGCGACCTTGCGCCAAGCCTTCGACCCCGCCGACGGCATGCCGATGGCAGCGGATTGGTAGACCAGCAATTATCCCTCGGAGCCGGAAGCGTAAGCGACGGCTAGTTCTGCCGTCGCTTACGCTTCCGGCTCCGATAGACCATCTCCGTGCGATCGGCTACAGTGAGGACAACGCTATCTCCCGTTTTCGCCCTTCCATCGGATGGAGAGATCGGATATGTCTCGTCGCCGGACAATTGCCATTTTTGTACTCTGCTTTATGTCCTATATGGCATCCTCCGCCTACGGCGAGGGGGTGCCGGCGCGGATCGATGCCTTCGGCGATCCGCTGCCGGAGGGGGCCAATTATCGCCTCGGCACCACGCGCCTGCGCGTCTCGCCCCTCAGTAATTTCGAGCATTTATCGTTCGATTCCAAAGGGAAACACATCCTGGCTTACGACGCTACGGATGGAAAAATACGCATGTGGGAACTCGCCGGCGGGCGCGAAGTCCGCAGTTTCGACGCAGGTTACCGATCCGCGTTTACCATTTCGCCCGACGGAACCGCTCTGGCCGTGGCCAGCTCCGACAAGATCCGAGTGTACGAATTGGCCACCGGCAAAGAACGCCTTGCCATCCAACACGTCCGACAGATTGATGACGCCAACGCTATCGCATATTCGCCCGACGGCAAGAATATCCTCGCACTTTGCGGCTGCAAAAAGAATGACCGTGTAATCCGCTGGGAATCGGCTACGGGCAAGAAACTCGGAGAGTGGCACTTAGCGGAGAATCGACCGATTGCCTTCTCGCCGGATACCCGACTCGTGGCCTCGGTCGCCAAGAAGGAGAACGCGATCCGTCTTTGGGACACGGCAAGCGGCAAAAAAGTGCGCGAGTGGAAGACTGCGGCGAAAATGGACGACGAATTGCGCTGTCTGAGCTTTTCTCCCGATGGTCGTCATCTCGCGGCCGCCGGCAGCGATGCGAAGATCCGCATCTATGAGACGGCCAGCGGGAATGAGATACGGAGTTGGAAAGTTTGGACGGACGAAGGTGATGCCGACAAATCCAACCTCCCCGCCGTCTACGATCTCGCGTTCGCGCCGGACGGCAAGACGCTCGCCTCGGTGGATCGTCACCAGGTCTGCCGCCTTTGGGATGCGAAGACGGGCCGGGAATTGCGTCACTTCGACAATGTGTCCGGCCGCGTTGCCTTTACCGCCGATGGTAAAATCCTTGCGGCGCGAGGAGCCGATTCCCGTCTCCGCCTCTGGGAGACGGCGACGGGGCGCGATCTCTGCCCCTTTACGGACCCCGGAAGGATCACAAGCGTGATGTTTGCGCCGAACGCGCGCGTTCTCGTGGAAAATTCGGATCGTGGAAGGGCGCGTCTCTTGGATGAGCGAGATGGCCGCCCCTGCAAGCCGATCTTGGAATTGCCCGGCGAAGTGCGCGCGATTTCCCCCGATGGCAGCCGCTTGCTGCTGCTGCGCCGCGACGGCGACCGCTTCGAACCGCTTTGCCTCTTGGACGCGGCTACCGGCAAAGAGCGTCTTCGCTTCGCCAATACGAACGAGGGGGATTTCGTCGCTGGATGGACCCCCGATGGTCGAACCTTGATCACAGACGGCGGCAAGTGGCCTGTCAAGCCCGTGCGCGTGTGGGATACGGCCACGGGCAAGAGCGGCAAAAAGAGGTGGCAGGCCGGTGTCAGATGCTCGCCGGACGGCCGAACAATAGCCGAGATGGAGAAGACAACGACAATCCGCTTGTTCGCCGTGGACGCGGGAGAGGAACAATCGCGCTTGATGGGCTGCGGAGAACGCCTGAGTTACCTTCCGAGGAGGCAGTCTTATGGATCCTATTTCTTTCGCCCGCATTTTTCTCCCGATGGAAAGACACTGCTGACCGGACTAGAGGGTGGTGAGTCGTTTGCCTTGTGGGATACGGCTCGGGCCAAACCGATCTTCCGCTTGCGTTGCGCCGACTACTATCTGGGAAACGCCGTGTTTTCTGCCAATGGGCGTCTTCTCGCTCTGTTGGACTCGTGCGGCGATCCCTGTCTGCTCGCTACGGCGACGGGGAGACCGCTCCATCGCCTGACGCGGAAAGGAGGAAATCTATCCTGGATTATGAGTTCGGTTAATCGTGCCTTTTCGCCGGATGGACGACTTTTCGCCGCCGCATACGATGAACACACGCTCGTTCTCTGGGAGACCGCGACGGGGAATCCGATCCGCACTTTCTCGGGACACGGACGCGGCAAGCTCGACCAGATGGTCTTCTCCGCCGATAGCCGGCGACTGGCGACGGTCGGCAACGACGGCACGGCTCTGGTGTGGGATGCGACGGGGATCAGCCCCGACGGACGATTGCCCGCGCGCCAGCTCACGGCGGAGGAAACGGAGGCGGCCTGGCGCGCGCTGGCCGACAAGGACGCGAGCAAGGCGCATCGCGCCCTCTGGACTTTGACCGCCGATCCCGAACGCGCATTGCCCATGCTGCGTCAACGCCTTCATGCGACGGCGAAACCCGACCCGCGCCGCCTGGCACAACTCCTCGCCGATCTCGATGACGACTCCTTCGCCGTCCGCGAAGCCGCCACGACAGAACTGCGGAAGATGGGCGAAGCGACACGGTCGGCTTTACGACAGACGATGCAGAGTAAACCCTCGTTGGAAGTGCGTCGCCGCGTGGAAGGATTACTCCACGCCATCGACGAAGCTCTGCTCTCCGCTGACGCCATGCGCGAGCTTCGCGCCGTTGCCGTGCTGGAACACATCGGCAACGAAGAGGCACAACGGCTGCTCGGCACGTTGGCCGCCGGAGTCGCCGACACACGGTTGACGCGCGAGGCGGAGGAAGCGCGCGCGCGGCTCCTCGAACGCGCGAAAAGGAAGCGTGGAAGCGGTCGTTCGGACGGTTAGAGACTATCCGCAAAGCCCCCCTCGCCCCTGTACTCAGGGGAGAGGGGTCGGGGGTGAGGGGCGAGAATATGCGGAAAAATTACCCCCTCACCCCAACCCCTCTCCCCCTGAGTACAGGGGGAGGGGGCCTTATCGGACGGTTAGCTTCGGCGCGCCGAGGCTAACCTTTCGCGGAAAGCTGCCCTATAGTATTGTGGAGATAGCCCATTCGAGCGTGGAGGGTTTCGCTAATGGAACGGACGTTGCAACAACTCGGCATCGATCGCCTCAGTGCCGAGCAACGATTGGAACTCATCGGCCTCATCTGGGATAGTCTTCCCGCCGATGTTCCCTTCACTCCTCCCGATCGGCATGTGCGCGAGTTGGAGCGACGCATCGCGGACGCCGATGCGAACCCAGGCGCGGCCGAACCTTGGGAGTCGGTAATGTCCCGTCTATCGAGGAATCCATGAGTTTGCCCGTCGTCCTGCGCCCCGAAGCCAGCCGCGATGCGGAGGAAGCACGAGACTTCCTCGAAACGCGAGGGGCGGGCTTAGGACAAGCATTTTTGGACCGGCTCAAGGAAGCATTGGGACGAATTGGCGCGATGCCCGAGTTGTACGGAACGGTTTGGGGCAATGTACGGGCTACACCGTTGCGGCGATTTGCCTATGTCGTTTACTACCGAGTTCACATCGACCGCGTGGAAGTTCTCGCGATTATGCACGGCGGCCGCGATGCTTCCGCCTGGCGGAGCCGCGCTCCATGACGCGGACGGTTCCAGCCTCTCGTCGAACTCGGACGCAAACGCTAAACTGATCCCAGGCGTTCGCCCTTCCCATCTGATTTCGATGCGAGAGATGCAATGCGAAAACCCTTCTTACTTGCCGGCCTTCTGATTTGCTCGATGGCGGCGGATTGGCCTCAATGGCGCGGACCGCAGCGCACCGGCGTCTCGAAGGAGACGGGGCTGCTCAAAGAGTGGCCCAAGGGCGGTCCCAAGCTGCTTTGGGAACAGAAGGACATCGGCGACGGCTATTCCACGCCCGCCGTCGTCGGCGACCGGCTCTATCTCATGTCCAACCGCGAGGGCAAGGAATATGTCGTCGCCCGCTCCGTCGCGGACGGAGCCGAGATTTGGACGAAAGAGATCGGCAAAGTTGGCCCCAATAAGGGTCCGCAATATCCCGGCACGCGCTCGACGCCGACCGTCGAAGGCGATCGTATCTACGCGCTCGGCTCGGACGGCGACCTCGCCTGTCTGGAAAAAGACAAAGGCACTCTCGTATGGACGAAGAATCTGCGAAAGAACTTCGCCGGCGCGCCGGGCATGTGGGCCTATTCGGAGTCGGTGTTGATCGACGGCGACAAGGTCGTCTGCACGCCGGGCGGCAAGAAGGCGGCGATGACGGCGTTGAACAAAAAAGATGGCGAAACTCTCTGGGAATGCGCCTTGGCCAAGGGAGACGAGGCCGGCTATGCCTCGCCCATCGCCGTCGAAGTCGGCGGCGTCCGCCAATACGTGCAATTCGTGTCCGGCGGGCTGATCGGCGTCGATGCGAAAACCGGCAAGTTTCTGTGGCGCTACGACAAGACGAAAGACCAGGCGGCCAACATCCCCACGCCAGTCTTTCACGACGGCTGCGTGTTCACCTCCACCTCGCGCAACGGAACCGGCCTCAATCGCATTAAGGTCCAAGCGGATACGGTAAATAGCGAAGAGGTGTACTTCAATAGCACGAAGCTCAACAGCATCGGCGGCGTGGTCCGTGTGGGCGACTATGTGTACGGGACCAATGCCAAGGGCGATTTGGTCTGCATGAACTTCAAGACCGGCGCGATCGAGTGGCAACACGCCTCGGTGGGGTCGGCTGCATTGTGCTATGCCGAGGGGATGCTCTATGTGCGCGGCCAAGGCGGCACCGGCTTCGGCAAAGAGACGCCGCCGTTCGTCGCGCTGGTGGAAGCCACCCCCAAAGGCTACGAGGAAAAGGGCCGCTTCGAGCAACCCGACCACGGCGAGCGGCCCGCCTGGCCCCATCCCGTCGTCGCCAACGGACGCCTCTATTTGAGAGATGGCCCCGTCTTGTTGTGCTACGACGTCAAGGCGGCCAAGTGAGCGACCGAACGTCCGCACTTCGCAGGCAATTCCTTCTCGGTTAGCCGCGTCCCGAAGGGGAGCGGCTAACCGAGAATCTTTCGTTACACCCACAGTGAAAATACGGTCCCACTCGTCCCATGCGCGCCACCAAGGGGAGTCGGCAACAGGGACAGCGGGCCGTGTCGAGGAGATCGACCGAGTCGACGCGGGTTCGATCCGTCTCGCGGGCGGAAGAGGCGCGGTCGAACGCATCGGTGGGAGCATGGCAAGGGTAGGCGCGGCGCATGGGAGATTCTCCTCGTGGAAAAAGTTAATCGCGGGGAAAGAGCGGCAGGCGCAGCTTGGCGCGGGCGGCGAGACGGCGGAGGTGCTGTTCCCATTGCGGCGTCCAACCTCGGCGGCGCAGGTACAACACGCGGATGCTCTTGACCGCGTGACACGCCTCGCACAGATCGAGCGCCGCCGCGGCGGGACGCCGTTCACAATGAACACACAGAAGATCGTTTAAGTGTGTCATAACAACAACAACAAGCCCGGAGCGCCAGCGACGGGTAAACCTGCGACGGGATCAATTCCGTTCGCTCAGACGTTCTTGAATCTGCCGCGCTTCGGGGATCAGGGCGCGCAAGGCGGCGAGCAGCGCGACGGCATCGGCGAGCGTCAGGGCGATCCCGCAGGTTCGCTGCCGCGCGGCGCTTTCGAGAAAGAGCAAGACGTGTTCCTCGCCGCGAAGGACGCCGTCGGTGAGCGCGACGAATTGCATGGGCAGTGCTTCGAGCTGCATGGGAACTCCTGGGCATCGTGATAGTGTTTATTTGTTCACTATCATTATTGTGGGCGAACGAGCGCCGAAAATCAAGGGGGCGGCGAAGCGACAAGTCGCGTCAAGACGTGCCATTTTTCGATTATCCTTCCCCAACGTCCGGTAGGGCGGTGAGCCAGGCGGCGAGGGCGGCGCGGGCGTCGGGGAAGGGGACGAGTTGTTCGGCGCAGCGACCGAACAGATGCAGCATTTCAGACGAGATTTGCTCGCGTTCGCTCTTGGCCGACTTGGCGGCGGAGGCATCGCCCGCCTTGCCGGGATTGCTCCAGCCGGGGTTGTCGGCGCTGGCCTTGCCGGGGCCGGCTTTGAGCCAATCGAGCGGCTTGTCGCCGCGAACGCTCGCCTCGGCTTGCAGTCGTGCTTGTGCCTCGGCTTCGCGGATGGCCCGTGCGAAGCGGCGGTAGTTGCTCGGTGCGTCGGCACGTTCGCCACGCTCCATCCAACGGGCAAACACAGCGCGCGGCAGGCCGGCCGCCTCCGCGGCGACATGGGCGAAGCCACCGGCGCGGATGAAGGCGGCGATCTTTTCTTCGAGAGCAAGCGTCAGACGATAGCGAGCCATAAGGCCACTCACGAAGCGAGGAGCAACTGCGCCAGGCGGCGCGGCAGGGCGGGACCGACGTACTCGAATCCGGCGGTGAGGCGCGTCGTGGCGTGCCGGAGTTTTTTCAGACGATGCTCGACGCCGACCGCCAGCGAAGGCGGGCGGCACATGCGCCATAGGGGCGATTTGTGGCGGGATCGCATCATGGCCGGATGGCTGGTCGTCGAAATCGCGCGATAGCCCAGCGCCTTCCACATCGAGGCAATCGTCGCCGACAGGACGTTGCCGATGCCGACACCTTGATAGTCCGGCAGCGTGACGGTGCGATGTTCGCGCCGCGTCGCCGGTCCCGCGCCGACGAACGGCAGCCAGGCGCTGAAGGCGACGGGCCGTTCGTTCCAGGCCGCGAGAAAGCACGCGGCCCCGCCATTGAGGGCATGGCTCAGATAGTGATGCGGTGCGAATAGCCGCCACGCCGATGTCGCACAACGAACGATGTGGAGGGAGATCGTTGGCCGTTGCCGAAGCCACCTCCAGGTAAAGGCATTCTCGGCGGGACGATAGACCCAATCGGGTTGCAGCCAGTCTTCGACATCGTCGTGGCAAGTGACGGCGATGAAGCGTTGGCCGCGTTGGCGGATCGTCTTGGCCAGCGCCGCCGACCCGATCTGGGCCACGGTGCGATCGACGACACTGCTGTATTCGTCCACCACGGCCAAGTCAGGCGACTCGGACAGTAGCCGAGCCATCTCGACGCGGAAGCGTTGCCCGGTCGAAAGCACATGGAACGGCCGCATCCAAGCCGGCGGCGACGAAAAGCCCACCGCCGATAGCAGAGCCGTAATATCCTTAATCGACAGGGCGTCGGGAAAGCCGTCGAGCAGGGCGGCATCCGTCGGCCAATCGAAGGGGCGAGCGAGATGGTTGGGCCACAAGTGCCGGGCGAGAGTGCTTTTCCCGCATCCGGACGGCCCGGTTATCAATCCGATATTCCATGCGCGTTCGTCCAAAGGCAGCGACACATTCCATTGCAGGCGCGAGGTCTTCTCGGCGGCCAGATCGAACATGCCGCGTATCTGCGCGAGGCGCGGCGATTCGACGACGGGCGTTTCGACGGTGATGAGGGCGTGCATGGGGATAATTCTCTTCAATTGTCAGAGCCGGAAGCGTAAGCGACGGTAAACTTCGCCGTCGCTTACGCTTCCGGCTCTGATCCGATCGCAGCTTCACGACACCAACGCCTTGCACTTCAATCCTTCGTCTTGGAAGCGCTGTAGCAATTCCGTCTGCGTTTGCTCGTCGTCGCATTCGACCAGGATGAGAAACTGTTCGGGGATCGCCTTCTGCCGTTGCTTCGCCGCATTGGCCAGTGCCTCTTCAACCTCGGCGTTGGCTCGACCGATCGACGCCCACAGGTTGGCCACGGCGTCGGAGTCGGTGTGCGTCAACGCCCGCAGGCGGTCGAGCGTCGTTTGGTCGTAGTCGGCCAATTGTGCCAGGGGATCGAGCGATAGCAACAGGGCGCGGGCCTCGGCATCGCCGACATCCAGCACTTCGACATCGACTTCCATATCCGGCGTCAAATCCTTTCGCAAATGGCCGTCGATGAGTTTCAACCGGCCATCGGGCAATTCGTAGGCCAAGAGCGAACGCGCGAAACCGATCTCGGCATAGAGTGCGGTCAGTGCCGCGCGCTGGGCCTCGCCGTGTAGGCGCGGATTCAGCTCGTGCGGCACCAGATCGCCGGCCCGAATGCGACGATGCCCTTTGATGCGATTGCGAATGGGCTTCATGGAATTACCTCGCGGCGGAACCTTTGATGTCGTCGATGGCCTGCTTGACGGCGGCCTCGACAGCGGATTTGACGATTTGATCGATGTCGGCCTTGAGGGTGGCCATGACGGGGATGCGGCCGACCGGGGAAGCTCCAGGAGTCTTGATGCTCGCGCCGATGCCGTAGTGCCGCAGCAGCCAGCCACCCGCGGCCGATAGACCATAGATTAACAGAGTTTCCACGTTCATTTATCCTCACCTTTCAACAACAGGAACACGAGGACGCCGCCGCCGAGATAAATCAACCAGGGCGGCACACGGGAGAGCGGATCGTTTAAGTCCGGATCGAGTTGGGGTCGATAGGCCGGATCGGCTCGGCGCAGCACCTCGGCCAACGCTTTCGGCCCGCGATATTCGTCCTGCCGGTGTAACACCTTGCCGTCCGCCGCCTGGCAGTAAATGGTCGGCTGGCCCGCGGTGACGAAACCGGCGTCGCGCACGGCCCAATGGTCCGGGGCATAGTCCTGCACCTTGATGCGATCCCTCCACGGCATCAACAGTAGATTACTTTGTAGATCGCTCAACACCTTTTTCCGCGCGGCTTCGGGACCGATGATGGTGAGGCACAGCCATTGGCCGTCGTGGGGTAGAGTCGACTTGCCGATCGCCTGCAACAGTTCCTCTTTGCCGACTTCCTTGCCGTTGAGTAAATGTTTGCCGTTCGAGGAAATGCGCGTCCGATCGAGACCGAAATTGACCGTGCCATCCGCTTCGATCTTGCCGGGAGAAGACACCGTGCCCGGCGGAGGATAGGGCGGAGCGCACGGCTGGCCCCAATCGCCGGAAGCACGGCGCGGATAATACGCGCGGCTCGAAAAGCGATAGTTGCCCACCTGCCGCCCGTCCCGCCACAACGCGACTTGATCCGCGTCGTCGTCGAAGATACGCCATTCGTAACCGGCGCGAAGAGTACCCGATGCGAGTACGCAGACGAAGAGTAGGGGAGATATGATTCGAGACATAATGCACCTTAATTAGAGAATATAACCTCGTTCCCACGCGGAGCGTGGGATCGAGGATCGGCGCGCTGCGGGATTAATGGTGAACTGGGGGCGGTGGCGGACTATGGAGCAGACAGACGACCCAACCGCCGCCGCCGCCGTTCCAGCGCTTCAGAAATTCGTCCGGCGACATCCAGACGAATTCGTCTTCTCTCGGATAGTTATTATCGCTAATACAAGCCCAGCCCGTTTGGCGGTCGAAATACGGTAGGCAAACCATGTGGGCGATGCCGCCGGGGTAGTGACAATCGCGGCCGTTGTAGGTCACGCACGGCAAACGTCCGGTTTGCAAGATCGCCTCCAAAATGTCGGGATCGCCGCTGGTGTCTTGAATGTACGATACGGAAGGTCCGAATTGCTGGAGAACCTTGGCCACCTTGTCGGGATAGCCGCCGCCCTCGATGCCGGCGTCGCGCATCCGCTCCGGCAAATCGAACAGCTCCGGCACATTCTGCCAGCGCGCGGCGTACTCGATGCTGCGGAAGACACAGCATCCCAAGCCCTTGCTGGCGATGTTCTTCTTGCGTTCGCCGGCCGGTAGATCGCAGACGATTTCGGTTCGTCCGTCGGGAGCCACGCGCCCGCCCTCTACCGGCCGACCGCCGGCTTTCGCTTCCTCGCGCGGACAAGGACCGGGACCGGGGCACGGGCGCGGCTTCCTCGGTCTGCTCGGTGTCGGCTTCCCATCCGGCGTCGGTGGGAGATCCGGGATGACGAGCCGTCGCGCGGGATGATGGTGTACATACCACCACAGCGCCACCCCAGCGAGTAGTACGAGTAGGAGACGGCGATTCATATTCCCTCCTCATAGTCGGGACAAATCTTACACTGTCGCAACGTGCATTCGGTGTGAATTTCACAAGAGCGAAGCCAATACTGAGGACACGGACATTTCAATTGATCTTTCACTGCTCCCAGATAGAGGCACGGCAACGAGCGGCGAACGGAAGGCCGATCGGTAGACCCCAGGCGCAGCCAGCAGACGCGGCATTCGTTGGCATCGCCAGGCTTGCCGGGTCCGGCGAGGTCGCAGTGAGTCGCGCTACAGTGAATGTCGTTTCTACCGTCGCATAGGCAGGGCAAATCTTTCATGCTGTCACCGTGACGTTGACGGTTCCGGTACAAAATCCACTATCCGATACGGACACATTGGAAGCCGACATGGAGGGGGCACAAGTATAGGTGAGGTAGGTAGTCCCGAATGGTCCCCCATAGAGCATAAAATTGGTACCCGAGCAAACGAGCTGGATGACAAAATTACTGGCACCGCACATATTGAGAGCGTTGCTCGCCCACACTTGCCCATTGCCCGCATAAATGAGTGCGTATGTCCCGGCCATACAGGCGCATCCCGACACATTGGAGATGGTGAGATAGAGCGTCGCGGGTATCAGATTGCTGGGGCAACACGTCGTCGAGATACCTCCTCCGCCGACCGTTAATGTGGTCGAGCAAGTTGTCGCGGCGAAATCGGCGTCGGCTGGGTTGTAGGTTGCGACAATCGTGTGGGTTCCACTGGTGGCCGTCCAGTCGATGGTCGCGGTTGCGGCGTTGGCGGTGTCCGGTTCGTTGTCCGGCAGGGCGGCAGTGCCGATGCTCGCACCATCGACGATGAACGCCACGGTTCCCTTGGGCGCATCACCCTTGGTCGCGCTGCCGTCGCTGTTGGTGACGGTACAAGAGATGGCGACAACCTGACCCAGCGTCGGCGCGGCGGGGCTAAGGGAAAGGGAACAACTCGTATGGCATCCGCCACATTGGGCCGGGGGTTGCACCAGTCGATAGCCGAACTTCTTATACAAGAACGCATGGACCCATTCTCCGGCATACGCCCAGGTCTGGGCCAAATCGTACAGTCGTTCCGCCAACGCGCCTTGCGTGCCGGGATAGAGGCAACACGCCGAGGGAGCGCCGCCGCTTCCCAGATACGCACCGGGACCGTGAGGTAGGATTTTCCGAACCTTCTGACCGCGCTTGAACTGCACGGCGAGTACGTTGTCGCAGGTCAAGAACACCTTGGCCACCCAGTCGGAGGGACTGCGCGGCACGAAGCATTTCCGGGCTTTGATCGCGTTCATTGCTCACCCCTGATTGCCGGCCACGGTTCGACGACAATAGGGAGCCAATAAGGCGCAGACATCGAGCGGCGGCCTCGCGTTGGAGCTGGCCGACGCCGCCCAGCCGCTGCTCGTTCCGGACGACGGAACCTGCGTCGTCAAGGCCGGATCGCGCAGCGCGAGGTTGAAGGCGTAGGCCACCCAGCGCGCACACGCTTCTTGCACGCCTTCGGGAACCGTGGAATAGCCGGCCGTATATTGAATGCGGAAATTATTGATGCCGACCGGCCAAATCAAATCTTCGGGGTGCATCAATTCCGGATCGGTATAAGGGATGGCCCGCAGCAACCAGCCGCGCGCGTCCCACTGATAGCCTTGCAATTCATAGGTATGCATCTTCAATTCGGCATACACCCCGCGCGCATTCATGTATCCCTGGCTGGTTTGAATGCCCGCGCCTTCCAGCGCGTCGCCGTAGGAGCCGGGAACGTAGAGATCCGCCGACGGCCACAGACCATAATCGCCCTGAAACTGCGCCGACGCCTCGCCGACTATTTGCCCCTGCCAACCGTTGCCCAAGGCCGTCGCGGCGTTCATCAGGCTCGTCAACGTGGGGTAGCTCGCCCAGGTCAACAACGTTTCCGTCGTGGCCGCGCCGCTGGCCATGCGCCAACATTGCAATCCCGTCGAAGTTACCTGGACGCGCGCCTGTTGGTTCAACGCCGTGTCGATATTCGTCACCTTGGCCACGGTCACGGGCATATAGCGAACGCTGGTAACACTTTGAATGGGATATTGCCGCAACAGCAAGCGTTTGTCGCCCGTCCCGTTGTACAATTCATCGTAAAAATGGGATACGAAACGTCGGCGACAATACTTCTCGATGGCATCACTATAAGAAGTAATTAGTGTGGAGATTAAAGTATCATACTGCCCACCCTGGGTTTGCCCCTGAATGTTGGCATAGGCGCGGGTGAGGGTAATGAGATCTTTGGCGGCCATGTTGCATCTCCTCTCGGTTAGCCGCGACGCGCAGCGGAGCGCGGAGGAACGCGCTCCGCTGCGCGTCGCGGCTAACCGAATCAATTGACGACGGTTTGGCTGACGACACTGGCGTCGTTCTGCTCGCTGCCGGGCTTGTGATTGGCCTCGTCGCCGAAGCCGACGATGGCCAGCGGAATCGTCGGACTGGTGCCGCCGACGGTGCAGACGGCTTGCAGGCGAACGTAGCGCTTGCCGAGGCCGAGCTGATCGGCCCGGATTTCCATCGTCGCCTGATTGCTCGCCGTCGTCACCGTGGCGCTGGGAATCGTGGCGTTATTGCTCCAGGTGGCGTTGTCGGCGCTCTCCTGGATTTGCAGCACGGCGGACAAGGTCGGACTGGTGCCGCCGAACGCTCCCGTCTCGAAGAGAAAGAGGGAACGATGAAACTTGCTCATATCGACGCTGCCGGAGTTGACGGTTGCCGTTCCCGTCAGCGTTTGCGGCGAAGCCGGAGCGGCGATGCCCAGCCGTTGCGTGAGTTGTTCGGTATACATGAGTTCTCCCAGGTGTGAGGCGAGCGGGGGGCGTCAGCCCCCTGAGCAGTGCGGAACTCAGGGGGCTGACGCCCCCCCGCTCGCCAGGATGGTTAGTTGAGTGCCACGAACGGCGATACTTGCGTCGCGCCGTCTTGCAGCGTGATGGGTTTCTCGATCCACGGTTGACCGTCGACGCGCTCGACGACGCGCCAGGTCATCTGATTCTTGAGGAAATTCACATGCTCCGACGCGGCGATTTCGATTTGCATGCGGTCGCCGACGACGTAGAGGGCGGGATCGATCAGCATCAAATCGCCCTTGGTTCCCAGAGCGGGGAGCTTCTCGCTGGGAAACGCGGGCCGGCCCAGCAGCGACCACACCGGCGATTTCGTCACGCCCTGGTCGATGCTGATGAAAATGGCCCGATTCGCTCCGTCCTTTAATTGCAACAGTTGCGGCACGACGCTGGGCGAGAACACCCAGATGGCCGAACTCCACGACGAGGGCAACAGCTTCGACCACATGGTGGCCACGTCGTTGAAATCGACTTCGTTGGCGGTGTCGCGGTTCTTCAGCAGCGTCGCCCCGGCGGTCAACATGCCCTGCGGCTTACCCGCGCCGTTGCCCTGCAAGAAGGCGTATTCCTCGAACCAGGCGATCGACTTGGCGAACAGCGTCATCAGGAACTTTTCCAATCCCATAATGCTGTCTTGCAGCAGCACGTTGGAGCTAACGCAGTAGCCGGATAATTCCCAGGCCTTCAGTTCCATTTGCTTGAACTGCGGCTCGGTTTCTTGGCGCGTCTGGGCCTCGGCGGTCCAGTACATTTGCAGGCCGCCGAAGAACGGCGACACGCCGGGGCTTTGCGCCGTGGTAATATCGAGATACGGTATCTGCAAACTAGCACTTGCCATCGGCAGCACGAAAGCGCGCGGGCGGATAAAGGCCATCTCGGCCACAATCGTCATCAATTGCTCGAACAGTTCCGGCGGCACGGTGTAGCCGCCGGTGACGCCGGACGACTCGCCGAGCGCCGCCTTGGTTTGCCAGGCGACGAAGTTGCTGCCGTAGTGCTTTTCCAGATACCGGCCATCGTTGCGGGCGCAGGCCAACAGCCAATCGCCGAAGCTCTTGCGCGGATCGCCGTTGCCCCCCGCGCCGAAGATGGCGGGCACCGCGTGCTTGCGCGCCTGGCTCTGGGCCTCGCCGAACTGCTTCAGCGTTTCATTGACGATGGTATCGAGTCCGCGCGTGAAGCCGGACAGGGCACTCTCCATCGCCTTCGTCACCAACGGGCCGATGGGATCGTCGCCCACCGCCTTGGCGACGCCGCCGGCAATGAGCTGCCGCGCCTCCGCCTCGGCCACATGGATGCGCTCCCCGGCCTTTTTACCGAGGAATTCTTTGAGTAATTCGACGAACATGGGGATACTCTCAAATAGCCACGGATGAAAACAGGTTCACACGATCATCCGTCCGTCTCGGGGTGGGACCGGCTGAACGCTTGGCAGCGTTCTCCGCCGGATCGCGGCGACGGCTTCGATGAGTCTACATATGTATACTACACTCGACCGAGTGATTTGTACCAGGTCTCTTTTATCGTTTTCTCGGCCAAAGCCTGAAAGTCGATGGATTCGATGTGGGCGAGGACGGCTTTGCGGATCTCGTCCAGCGAGGTGAAGGGCACGATCCGTTCGCGCTGGCCGAACACGCGCTCGTCGATCCCCAGCGCTCGCAGCACGTCCGGCGCGAGCGCGAGGCCGCCCTTGGCCACACTTTCGACCAGGGCATCCTGATTGGCCGGCAGAAACACGCAGGCGTATTCGAGCAGCAACCATTCGTCGATCACCAGGCCGACGCCATTGCCCCAACCGTTCTTTTGCACTTCCTTGTCGTCGGGAATATGCACCGTCGTCGGTAGAAATCCGATGGATTTGCCTTGCAGCAAGCCGGCTTGAATGAGGGCGAACACCTGATCGGGCGGCCAGGCGTCCGACTCCGGCCAAGTCGTCGGGCGCGGCGGATACACCGTCTTGGCCTTGATGCCGACGCGCTGCCCATCGCGCACCCGTTTCCGCCACAGCGATCTGCCCACTGGCGGCAGAGAATAGGCATGGCCCAGGGTGACAATGGGGTTGCCCTGAAACTGCGAATCATCCATGCCCTTGGCGATCACCACCTCGCCGGCGCGGTCGGGGCTTTCGCTGCTGATCCAACTGACATCGCTGCGTTCGCCGGGGTTGATCTCCGTCGGCGCTTTGGTGACGACGAGATGGCGATACGCATGCTCCGGCGTGTGCGGCAACGCTTTCAGCACGGCATCGAGCGCCTGCGCGGAGCGGTCGGACATGGGGAACCCAAGCGGACCTTCGACGCTACCATAATGGGTCGTGAGAATATCGGGCACGTTCCTCTCCTTTGATTCGCAAACGATGTGCGTACCAGCCCGGAGCGCCAGCGACGGGCGCAGCGCCCGTCGCTGGCGCTCCGGGCTTGTTCTTCTCTTCTCGTTTTCATGCGGGGTTTCGATTGCGCCCCAGATGCGGCGCTTCGCAGGGGCGCGGGAAGTCGGTGCGTTCCCATTGCAGGGGCAGCCACGGTACGTCGCCCCACGGGACGGGAGGTAGGCCGCGCTCGCCGCGGACTTCGTTGATCGACACCACGCCGTATTTCAAATCGGCGGTCTGCTGCTGGATCAACAGGTCTTGCGACAGCGGTACCGGATCTTCGCTGGCCAAGAATAAGCGCCCCGTCGGATCGAAATACGGCACTAATTGCGCGTTGAGTTTTTCGTCGCGCCGCTGCAAGCGCGGGCCGATGGCCAGGCTCATGTGTTGGCTCTGCGACGCCTGCAAATTGGCCAGGTTCGTTTGCGACGTCAGGAAGGCGATGGGAATGTGAAAGGCGTTGCAGATGTCTTCCTTGGTGGCTTTCATGTCGGCCAGCGCGGCGAGATCGCCCATCGACTGATTGAGCAGCGACACCTTGAGCGACGACTCGGCCACCACCACTTTACCGCTGCCGCCCCGTCGAAAGCGTTGGTTCCCTAGAATTTTCTTAATACGCGGACGGTAAGCCCTATCTCCGTCCTCTGCGCCGTCCGCTTCCCTTCCGGCACGCTAATGCCGCAGCGAGGATCGCTGCTACGCGACGATCTCCGCTCCCTAGGCCGTTTTCCCGTCCGACCGCTCCCCTGCCCCGTCCTACGCACGCCTACGACGCGATTCCGGCACGCTAGAGCTAGAGCGAAGGAAACGGCAGAGCTAGGGCAAACGGAAAAACCTACCTAGCAAATATTAGATACCCGCTAAGTAGTTTTCTCCTGCCTCAGTCTTCCCTACCGCCGACCACGCTTCCGCGCCGCCGCCTTGCCGGACTCACTATCAAAGCGAGAGCCGCCACCTTGCGACACCTTGCCACCCTTGCGTCCTGCCTCAGTGGCCTCTTCGCGCGTCCAGCGATGTGCCGTCCCTTTGGCCTGCGATGCCTTCCCGCCCTTGACGGCAATCTCGCGCCTCTTCTCGGCACTCATGGCAGCGAAGCCGCGTTTGGCTTTCTTCTTCATCGTTCGATCCTCCAAAGAGAGGGGAGCGCTGGGCCACGCTCCCCGTTAGTGGTTAGTATTCTTCCGGCAGCAGTATGCAGGTACTACCGCGATCCGCCTCAGTGATGATCCAAATGCGTTCGCCGTCCTTGGTCTTGTAGGCCGATAGGATGCGCTCGCCGTTCTTCACGGCAGCGTTGTTGAGCTTTCGGTCGGTTGCGTCTACGTCGCCCCAATCGCCAGAGGCATGACGGGAGAGAAACTCAGCGGGCGATTGGCGGGCACTCTGTAGCGCTTCCAAGGCGGCGGGCGTGGCGACGAGTGAGCCAAGAGAAAAGGATACGCTCATAGCCGCACCTCCCGATCTACTTCGTCCAGTCCTTCGCAGTAGATCAGGTAGCAACGCTCGCACAGTTCGACCTCACAACCGTAGCCATGCGGAGCGTCTGGGCAGGGTCCGACCGACATATCCACGCGGTAGACGTTCTCGTCAGCAGCACACAAAGTAATGCCACACTTATCACAAGCGTTCATCACTGGTCCTCCTCGATGGGTTCGTCGCACTCGTAGTTGGGATCGCTCAGCACTTCCGGTCGAAAGCCCCGCAGCTTGTCCTCACGGCACTTGTCGCAAACGCGGCAGATGTAGATGGACCGAGCGTCCAACACTTCCTCAGACGCAAGCCCACTCCCACAGCTGCACGGACGAAAGACCGTAGCTGGAATCTCCACGTCCACGTCAATGTCTACACCGCCGCAGCGCGGACAGCCGTAGTTGGCAGCGCGCTCGGCAGACTTGGCCGACTGGTACTTGCGTCCGCATTCCAAACATTTCCACATAACAGGTCTCCATAGTAGTTATTAGGGTCACAAAGAGGGGAGCGCGGGCCACGCTCCCTGGTTCGGTACTGCTACTTGCCCTTCGGCAGTCCCAGACGCGGGACGAGCGGATGGATCACGCATTCCCACGACAACGCCACAAGGCCGATGCCTTCCAGCGTTTCCAGTTCCTTGCGCAGATGCCAAGCAGCGGAGTCGGTGTCGCTGTACTCTGCATCGCCGCCACGACCGGCCACGAACAGCGCGTCCGCCTTGTCGGCCAATTCCGTCATCGTCGTATCGCCGTCGATCTCCGCGATAACGCGATGGGCCGCTTCCTTGCGGGACAAGCGATCCGGCTCCTCCTGTTCTTCCTCAGCGGGTTCCTCATGCGGTTGTCCCGCTTGACCGTTCATCCGCGCTTGCTCCGGCAACAGTCCCTCCGGCTGTTCCAGATCGTGCCGGATGCCTTCACTCGCTTGCTCTTGTTCACGTTTCTTCGCCATGATTCGATTCTCCAATGGGCTACTAGGGTAAAACACAATGCCTCTACTCCGTTCCGTATTGCTGCTCAGCGCCGTTCGTCCAAGTGCGTCGGCGTCTTGCTCGGCTCATCGTCCCTCGCCAATCGCTCTAGCGCGTTCGCCACGTCCAAGCCGATCACTTGCACCGTTGTCGCGTCCGGCCAGGCCCATTCCGGCATCGTTCCATTGGCTACCATGCGGACGAGACGGGAGCGGACGTGGCGGAGCGCGTCGGCTACGGCTCTCAGTTCAGCGGACAGGAGTAAGTTGGGATCGCTCATCGTGCCCTCCCATTGGCGAAGGGCAGAAGGGACGGACGCTCTGTAGCGCATTCGGGACTACCGAAACGGATCACCGCGCCGTTTTCCAGCACCACGGCCACGAGCTTGCTCTCTCCCTCCCAGATTGCCACGTCCTCGGCAAAGGTCGGATCTACCAAGCGGCAGACGATGGCGAGTAGCTCCTCCAAGTCGTCGCTGGATTCGACGTAATCATCGGGTCCGCTGTAGGCGACGTAACGCATAATCAACTCCTTTACAGATGGGTAAACTCCAATATCAGGCCGTAGGGAGAGCGCTGGGCGAACGCTCCCCCAGCGGACGCGGTTAGCTGCCGGTGACGTAGATGGCGACGATGCGAGACGAGAAACCGTGCCGCTGCCGATAGGCCGTAGACGCCTTGTGCATGACGACGGCATCGGAATCGGTAGGCGTGCGCTCGATAGTGACACTCAAACGGCGGTGCTTGCCGCTCGGCGTCTCGATACTCAGCCGGATAGGAACGCGGCGAGTGCCGCAGGGGATGCGCTCCGTAGGGATAGAGACGGAGGCAGGGGAAGCGGATAGAATCGACATCGGTAGCCCTCCATAAAGGGTTGCCCACGGCCTCGGATGTTAGCGCATCGCGGGGCCATTTTCGTTTGCTTCGGATCGTCCGAAGCTCTACTACTATTCTACGGCTTAGATTCGGATTCGTCTACTCCATTTATGGAAAATTCAGGAAAATTTTCCCTGTGGTATTACGACGTAATACGAGCTAACGGTTGCTTATGCGATTATGGATGGGACGGACTGTGCCCTGTCGGCCCTGGGAGGAAGGCCACATCAGAGATGCGTCCGAGAAAGAGATGAGTAACCTCACATTCAGAATCTCAGATTAGCGACGATGATTTTCCTTGACAGCACTTCTCCGCACGCATACCATCGCCAGATGATGCGACACAGCGGGAGGACACTGTCATGTCAAGAGTCGATAGCATCGAGTCGGAGATATTCAACGTTGAAGGCTTCACGGTTAAGTTCCGTCACGCCGATGGGCGGAAGGTACGGATTGATAGGGACGGCCTGGCGAGCTACCCTTATCAGAGGGCGGCGTGGAACGACATAACCGTAGCTCAGTGGCGGGAGCAGCGCTTTAAGACCAACTATCCAGACTACGGCGCGCGGGTGTTGTACGGGGATGGCACGGAGGCCCACGGTGTCACGAGGCTGTCTACTGTGCGGGACTCCTACGACAAGGAGCAAGTCCAGCCCGGCCCCGTCCCGCCAGTGGAAGATGAAGAAGTCAGCGACGACATTTCCTTCGACCGCGCACCCGTCGAAGACGGAGCAACGGCGGTATGGGTCGTTCGCGCGGGCTATTGGGGAGACGAGGAGCCGATTGCCCTGGAAAACGACGTGGCGACGATCCACTGGAACGAGCTGCGCGACCTCTCAGGAATCACTAGCAAAGAGCAACTGGCGGAGATGTATCGAAGGATTAACACCGAGGAAACCACAAACCAAGCTGGCATGGCGGTGTACCAGGTCTGGGCGTTCCGTTCTCAGATCAGAAAGGGTGACTTGGTTATCCTTCCCTTGGTGAGAATGTGGCACGCGCTGGCTATCGGCGAAGTGACCGGCACTTATGCCTATCGCACAGATCTGGGTAAAGAGGTTCTTCATACCCTGCCGGTGGAATGGTTCATCGCTGATCTGCCTCGAAGCAGGCTTGATGAGGACTTGGCGAAAGCGCTTGGCCGTCCACCAACAGTCTACCGGATCAAAACGCCATCTGATGCCGAGCAGCGCTTTCGGGCGATCCTCTGTGATGAGATCGACCGGCGACAGCGACGTATCCTCAAGAATTACCCACCGATCACGGCCAGTATCACTCACGATAGTGGCGCTCAGACCGTTAAACTCTACACGCTGCCGAGGTTTGGAGAGTTCCTACAGCTACGTCAAGAGGGAGCGACGGAACCACATCTATTCCAGGTAGAGGGCATAGTCCATAACATTGATGGTGAAGCCAACTCGCACTCCATCGAGATACTTGTAGATGAATTAGCAGACCCTTCACCGATTGAGCAGCAGCCCCATGAACCGCCCACCACCGAACCGCATCCCTCGGAACCTCGTGAAACGGCTCTTGCACCTGGACATTCTTCTACGGAACAGATTTCGGAGCCGCCAGCGAAACCGGCGGGCGATGGCGACATTCCCGAAGGTCAGCGCAACGACGCCCAATCCTCACAAGGAGTTGAGATCCTTGTCGGGCATTGTGAGACCAGGCGTATCTCAAACAACAAGGCCCAACTACCAGAAGGGTTCGAGGTGCTGGAGAAAATGGGCTTACTCGGAGTGCGTCACCGGCGAAAATACCAGAACACAGACGGTCGTTGGGTACTGACGACGAAGAAAGGTGTTCTAATCAGGGATTTCTCGACTGAGGTGGAATTGGATTTGTGGTGGCAGACTTTCCAGACGTATCAAGGTCGCAAACCTCTGCCGCTATCCAACGGCAACGCGACAGAGCGGGAGAAGAAGCGTCGGATTCTAGGCGGGAAGGAGCGCCGCGTTGCTGAGGAGTTGAATCAGATCATGGAAAGGGGTGTTATCACACCGCCCCACTCGTCCGGCACAGGCGGAGAGGATTTCCTCAAACCTTGGTCGGATAAATACGACATGCCAGAGTACGACCTGGAATGAGTCACGCGGGTTGGACTTAACTTCGCCAGATGAAGAGTCTCGGCATCGTGCCGGGGCGACGAAGCAAGTTGACCGAGACTCTCAGCGAGAGGGGTAACAACGATGGCGTCTAACGAAGTCTGTCACGCTTGCGGCAAGACCCAGTGGCAAACCTACCGATGCAGCAAGTGCGGTAAGGTTCTCTGCTCGCAGTGCAAAAGCTGGGCAGGGCGGTGCAGCGATTCACCGAACGGCACGAAGAACTGTAGTGGTGAATTCAAAGCTACGAAGTGAGTGCTGCATGTGACACGACATACACGGCGGGCTGTACGGGAACCCTCAATACAAAGTAATCATCGCCTCAGCGGCGCATTCCATGAGGAGCCACCCCATGATCGAATTTCAGTGCCCAAAGTGCCAAGCAACTCTCAAAGCGCCCGCAGACAAGATCGGCGCGCGCAGTAAGTGTCGGCGCTGTGGCTGCCCTCTCCGGGTTCCCGACCCTGACGCGCCCGTCGCCGCCTATGCCGTCCCAATCATAAGCGACAGCCTTGCCCCAAACTCGCCGCCCCCCGTGAGAGCTACCCACGCGGTTGTATCTGATCAGGAAAACGATTCTGCTGGCTATCTACCTGAATATAGCCCTAGAGGTGGAATCTCATTCGTTCAGGTTCTGGGCAAGGTTTTCTGGGCGATTGACCTCATCACGGACGTTCGCTTCAAGCGCTATCTCACCCCCTACATCGTCCGCATCCTTTGGGTTTGGCTTCTCTTTGTTTGCTTTAGTTGGTTCTTCCTCAGTCGCTTTGCTATGCCCGTTGTGGAAGCGTTGTCAAAGCACTCGCGTGATGCCACGAGTGCTAATGACAAAAGACGAGAAATAGACTTTGATAACAGTATGTTCGGTAGGATAAGTGAACCACCCAAGAAGTCTAATCCATTGAGCGATTGGCTGAGCGGAACGCTGATCTACGTTGTCGCTGCAATCTTTTTCTTGATGGTAGCTCGCGTCTGGGCTGAAATGTTGATCGTCGTGTTTAACATTTCCAACGACTTGAAGGAAGCTAAGCTCAGGTTTGAACAAATGGCAAAATCTAGTATTGAGACGGCTGACGCCCGAACAACAACCTGAGAGCAGCCAGCTTGGAGGTCGGAATCACCGTCGTTACGTCGCTGCCATAGCTTCTTGATCTATGCAAAGCATAGCTATCTCAGCAGTCCGTTATCCGTCCTCCCGTGGCGGTAGCTCCGGCCACCCGGCGAGGAACCTCGATCTCCGCCCATGTTTGTAGTGCGGCGATGCCATTCCTATCGGCGTTGCACCACCATGAAGTCTACAGCGCGTCATTCCCGCCATCGGGGGGCGCTGGCAAGGCGTGCCCTTGCGGGTTTTAGCGCCACATCGGCGTTTCCAGCCCTTCACACCGCCGCGCGTCGCATCGGGTTTCGGAGCCTTAATAGGGTTACGACAGGAACCCTTGTCATCGCTGGCCGATTCGTCGCTCATATCATCTCCTTGTTTCTGAGAAGAGGAAGGGGAACGAGGTCATGCCCGAAACAATGCGGGCCGTTCGGAAACCTTGCAAGGTTCGGCGTACAGCTGCCGTCAGCGTATCGGCGCGGCAGGGATACGTTCGGCGCGGTAGAGTCGGCGTACCTAGGTTTACGCTGTTCACGCTTCTCAGCTTTCTTGAGTCGCTTTTCCGCTGCACGTCTCAATTTCTGAGATCCGGTGTCCATTGTTTCTCCTCATGTCTGGTATTACCAATCAGTCCTCCCGTTGTGCCCCGTTGGGCGATCTATCGCTACGCCGTTGTCCGCGTTTGGTGTTGGTGGACATCATGGATGGGGCTGGCGGCGCGTTGCCCGTGTCGGGGTAGCCACGGCGGGACCGCAACTCCGGTGGGTAGAATGCTTGACCGTAGTCAAGCCAAAACTGCTGGCTCTCTTCATCGTCGTGGAAGAACTTGTGGAGCAGGTCGTGTTCGTCGCCCCAAACCTTGCAGCGATGGCAGCGGAACTTTATGGGGTAGTGTCGCAAGGGCGGTCGAACGGAGAAGCTCGCCCACGATTTCCGTTCCGGGTCAGGATCGCAAAAGGGGCAGTGCCAGGAGGAGCCGTACTCCGGCGGTCCCAACAGGTGGCTACACAACTCCCAGAGGAAGGATTCAAAACGTCGTGCCATGATAGTCTCCTGTCAACGGGCAAGATAGATCGCCCAACGGGGCATAAGTCCCAGGGCCATGCTCAGTAGCCCTCGACATCTAGGTGTTCCAGCAGATCGGCGGCGGCGTCTCGTTCGCTGGCGAAGCTGTGGCGGGAGAACTGCGTCTCCGTGCCGTCAGCGATGCACCACGAGTACGCGCCGTACTTGTTGACAAAGATCGTCGCCGTCCGCCCGTCGTCCGTCCGCCGCCACAAGTTGCCCTTGCGCGAACGGCGCATGTCGGCGAGAAAGTCGGTTCGTTCGTTCGTGTCGTGCATTGTTGCTCCCCCCTTCGATTGGCCATAACGTAGTGTCCCGCGTCCCGCGATGTCCCGCGATAACTCGCATTGCCGTTCCTACTTAATAGTTCTCTCTTCCGAGTTAGAGCCGAAATAGAAAGTATCGCGGGACATCGCGGGACGCGGGACACTCTAGCTCGTCCTTAGTCGAACACCTAACCAAAAGCGAACCTTCTTTTTGCCCGGCACTCGGCATTCTTTAGTCTGTAGCTCCGGCAAGGCGGTGTGCATGTCGCGGCTGAAGACTGACTTAGCGCCCGGCTCTTGGCGGTTCTCTTCGCACCAGCGACACCACTCTCGATACATCGCGGCTGGCGTGTCTCTACACTTAGGATCGACGATGCAGCGTTCCTTGATCCAGGTCTTGATATTGCTGCTGAGGTCCGCGAGAGTCTCCACTAACCCCAGGGCCGAGGATGGCTGGACGAACCGTCCTCGCTCGCGGAGCCGCTTGAGACCCTCCAAGGCCCAGAGCAGGATTCCTGGGACTTCTTCAAGCAACTTGTTTGTCAGGGCGGGATCTTCCTCGCCATACCAACTCTTCGTAAAGCGCAGGACAATGAAGCGGCTGGCGAGGGCACCACTAGCGTCACTCAAGTGCGGCAGTTCATTGCTTAGCACCATGAAGCGGACGGCCAGCGGCGTATGTATCGTAGTCAGAAACTTCCGCTCCACCGGCACGGCATCCTCGCCGGAGATGTTGAGCAAGCGTTCGGCTATCATCTCCAAGTTGGTTCTGCCGGACAATCTGGCGTCGGCAATGATAGCCAAGGTCTTGCCGAGCAGCGCTTGCAATCCGAAGCTGCCGCCGAGAGATGACAGCGAACAACTAGCCGTATTGGACGGGCACACCAAGGCGCGCAGAACGCGGCTGATAGTTCCTCGACCGGAGCGTTTTGGCCCAATCATCATAAGAATCTTTTGTTGGCTCGTGTCCGGCAGCAGACAGTAGCCGAACCACTCCTGTAACGTCTCCAAGCTCTGCGGATCGTCCGGCCAGATTTCGCGCAGGAACTTCAGCCATTGCTCCGGCTCCGGCGCGTTGAGGTCAAAATCATAGCCGATGGAATTGGTGGAGAAGAATTGCGGCGTGGCCGGCAACAGTCTCCCGCGTCCGCGCAGTACGGATGGCAGATGCACCAGACCGTTTCGACAGGATAGCATCTCGCGGGCGGGCAGCATGGTGACGGGCGTTTTGGCTCCGAGCCACGACGGTTGTGAGGTGCTATCGGGCAACAGCGTCATGCTCGCCAGTGCTTGTACTACGTTGGCGGTGAGATTGGTTGTCACCTTGCGGCAGCACGGTTTCGGGAGGGGGCGACCCTTGGCGTCCTTCGGCTGGTCCGAAGACCACGCGGCCAAGTCTTGTGTTGCCAGCCGGTCGAACTCTCTTTTGATGGCAGCGGTCAGATAACCGCACACTTGATCGTCTTGGGTTGGGACGTAGGCCGTGCCGTCCCAGCGATGAAACTCGCCGCGCCATCTGACGATAGTGTTGCGGTTACAACGGCGCTCGGAATCCAGATACAGGCGGGCCAGGCGATGGGGGTCGTCCGGCGCTTCGTGGAGTGTGTGTCCGTCGCCATTGCAAGACGGCTCCGGGTGCTTTACCGCACGCGGATTTTCAGATATACTTTTTTTCGTAGCGATTCGAGGAACCATCGGGTTCTCCTGCGGGGCCAACCTCTTTCCTGGAAGGTTGGCCCCATTTTGTTCGTTTCCCAAACTGCTTGTTGATACAAAGTGTTCATGTTCTTCGCGGCTCCTGTCACCGCGCCTCCAACTAGGGTTTGAATCAGGCGATGATGCAATCATTACAGCGTGGCGGGCGAACACTACTCACTTGCCGTTCGTAGTTTCTTCCTCGACCAAGTCTGGATAATGCTTGCCGAGCAATCGTTTCAGGTCGGTCAGACTGGGTTCCATGTACTCACGACGGATCGCTTCTAGTGATTCGCGCTCATCGCTGTTGGGAATACGCTCAATCTGCTCGTCTAGGTGCCGGATGCCCTTCGTGATGTGCGCGATTAAGTCCAAGACGACCCTGGCCGGTAATGGCTCTGTATTGTCTCGCAATTCCAAGTAGTTGGCCAATTTCTCGGCTGTGTCGGCGTTGAGTCCGCGTTCACCTTTCACGAAGCGATGCAATACGGGCGTCGGAATACCTGACATGCGTGCGATGGTGTGGACGTTCTGTGCGCTCTTGTGAATCAGGCGGCGCAATCTTGTCAGATACACTGGGTTTGCTCGTGTGGTCATCCGAACCTCTCTTTCTCCCTCGATCTTACCGATATTAGGGTAATAAGTAAAAGCCACTTTACCGATCCCAGAATAAAATCCGCCGCCCGTCCGAATGGGAAGAGCGGCGGATAAATTGTGCCGACTACTCCAGCCCATGCTCAGTCAAAAATGCTCGAATGAAGGCATCGTCTTCTTCATCTTGCCGTTCTTCCCGTATCCGTTCCTCTGCCCCGCATGTGCAGGGCGTCCAGTCCCTCCTTGGGCGAGTTGTCCGACGTTCACACCAGTCCTCGTGGAAAATGGGAACAAAGACCTTCCTCGGAATTTCGATCCATTCGTCTTGGTTCGCAGCAATCCTAGCGCGGTCAAAAACGCTATCAATTGTGACATCAAGGCCGTACCAATTCTCACAATTGCCTTCGGCGTCCGGGAGGAATACGATCTCTCCGGTCCTGCGATTGATAAATCCGGTGTCGTGTGGGCCATCGTCCAATTTGGTCGCGATGGCCGAACGCATCAAGATGTCATCATACTTTAACATTTTCACGCTCCTCCAAATAGTGTCTAAAAAGTCAGTTGATCGACGGATTGTAATTGGGGCCAATGTCAAGATCGTTCGCCATATCAAGACAATGCTGCACGTCTTTTGGGTGGCATTCCCAATATTCGTGGACGACATTCAGGAATTTTGGTCCGAGAAGGGTAGCGAAGGCTTCCAGCCTTACGGAAGCCACCCAAAGGAGGACTTTCAACTTCAACAGCAGATCGTCCGCGCTCTCCGCAGTCATGCCCTCGCAGAACTCGGCGAACAGGTTTGATGCCTTGAGCGTTCTGATGTCTAAATCCTCGAAGCTGTCACAAAGCAATGCGAATAGATCCAGCATACCCTCACTAGGTCGAACCATGTTGCTTCTCCCGTTGTTGATCGTGGCCGCGCCTCCAACGCGGAGACGCTGGCCTCGGTCGCATGAAGGATAAATGCTACCAACGCTTGGTTGTCCTTCAAGCGAGCGGGGCTTGAAAGCGACGTTAAACGTCGCTTGACTAACATTTATTCAGTCCCTATCCTGGGCGCATGCCAAAGAACACCGATCTCGACCGATTCAAACGCTGGAGGGAGATGGATGAACGTCTGGACGATGACTGCGGCCTGAACGTGCATCTCTTAGCGTGTAAATATGGGAGCCTACGCATGATCCAGCGCGACCTGGCGATGTTCCGCGCGCTTGGGCAGAAGATGAAGAGGAGCGACGGCCACCGCGATGTTTGGATATACGAGGACGGCCAGGAGCCATTGTTTTTCAACACCATCTGGGAGAACGTGCGTGATGCCATGCGGCTCGTATCAAGGAAGTATAAACGCCGTGACTCATGGTGGAAGGCCTGGCGACGCCCTACGGAGATGTTCCTAGAAATCTTCAAGAAGGTGCTTGAGTGTAACTAACCAATCTCTGTGCCCTCCGCCAGCAAGCGGTCGATCCAATCTTGAGGCAACTTTTCAAGCCAGCCAAGCGCCTCATCAGCGCCGGTTTTGGTGCGCAGATCCGGCTCTGGGAAATGACCCGACCACCCTTCCTCGCCCGTCTCGTAATCGACCACAATCACGCTCTTGCTCGAATTGACGTACCATCGCGCAGGTCTCATACCTTTGTTGCTTCCCAACCACAGAGCCGGACGGTGGATGATATTGTAGTTGCGCCGCGCTCCACCACCAGCAAACTCGATCTGCACCGCTGCCAGCCGGTCGCGGCCCCTTGGGACGATGATGACGCGAATAACGTCAATGGTACGCGCGATGGCGGAGCGCAGCCGTCGCCGCACGTCCATATCCTCGTCCTCATCGAGCAGCTTGAGGAGATCTCGCCACGTCTCAAGTAACGGTTTCGCTGCCAGCTGTCGTGCTTGATCGAGCCGTTTTGCCAGTTCGTTTTCTTCATCCTTCAGTTCGCGGAGCTGCTGGGCAATAATGGGGATGTCACCGTGGCGTAGTTCCGCACCAAGCTGTATTTGTCGCTCCACGAGCCATCTAGCCCGGCGCTCCAAATCGGCAACCTCCGCGTTCGCGTTGGTATCACCGAGAATCTCTCTGGGGTCGATCTCGCGGAGCATGGAGAGTATGGCCCTCTCGAACGTCGGCATCGGAAACGACTTCTTTGGTCCCAACCCATGTACGGACGGGGCATTCACCAATATGCGAGAGCGACGGCGCTCGCCGACTCGTCTGGATCTTGTCGCTCCACGCACTTTTCTGGACTCCTTCCGATCTCTTTGCGACTGGCGGCTTTCGACCACTTCCGTTTTGGTAGCGGTGTAGTACGGCGTACCGTCGAGTGCGTCGTAGACCATCTTGGCGAACAAATCGACGTGCTTGCCGATGCGTCTGCCCTTGTGTGATTCGCTGTCCAGAGGCTTTCTATCGGCCAGAGCGGCGCGCACGATGTCAAACGTCTTCTCATCCACTACGGGAGGAAAGTAGTTCGGGATTGCCGGTCCATCGGCCAAGCCGCGCCTCGCTCTTGGCGAACACTCTCCCAGAGCGCGGCGGTCGGTCAAAATGTCAAGGATGTAACTTGAGTTCCAACTCGCGGAGGGAACCCACTCGCCGGTTCGCCAATTCAAATGGCCTGGCTTGTTCAAGTCGGCTCGCTCTTTGTCCGTCAATGGCGGCTTACCGGCGATACGGCGGCGCTCCTCATAGCGAGCAATCGCCTTCTCGTCCAAATGCCGCGCGAACGCCGGTACGCCTTCCTCGGTGAGCTTCTGAGCGATGCGCAATGTCCCCAGGCCGCTCGCCGCCAGCGTGAAAATGCGGCTGATGACTTTGGCCCGTTCCGGGATCAACGCCAGCGTGTAGCGGTCGCGGTCGATGCTTTGTACTTGGACCCAGGCGGGGAGGTTGCGCGTCATTACCACGCCATCGCGTGCGTGTTCCCGCTTATTATCCCAAGCACCGCCGATGCGCTCCGACTTGATCTTGGATTCGCTGTTACCCCTACTCATCTCCATCACGGCCATGAGGATCGCGTAACCATCCGACCGCTCCGTCAGCACTTGCTCTAGCGGCTTCAACTGGACGACCTTGACTCCGGCGAGCAAGATGCCGGTCAGCAGGTGGGTCGCTGGTACGGTATCGTCACGGGTGAGCCGGTCCAAATTTTCGATGACGAGAAATGCGCCACGCGGCACTAACCGTTTCTTGATGAGTTCCAAGAACCCAGCGAGGGCGCGGCGGTCTGGGTTCACCAAATCGGCTAGTTCCAGGACGGACGCCATACCGTCGTCATCCTCTTGCGGTTTCTTTTTGGCCTTGGCGAAAGCCGACTTGCCGAGGTCGTGGAGGGTTGTCGAAGTGTCGAGAATAATGCCGTTGCGTTGACACCATTCCTCCGTTGCTTGAGTCTGACGGCGGAGACTGTCGCCCTTCATCTGTTCCGGCGTGGAGAAGCGGACGTAGCTAAACGCCACAGCACGGTTCGGCGGTTTCGCGGTCATAAGCTGGCTCCTTAGAGAAATAAGCGACCTACTAAGAGCATTATAGGAGCGTCCGCGTATTAAGGAAAGGGAAGTTCCACTGCGTCTCCAGCCGATCGCGTTCCTCTTCGCCCATGACTTCGTCCGGCGACACGATGGCATCGGGGACGGCGTGATTCTCGAATTTCGCCTTTTTGAACGCGGCAAAGTCGCTGGTTAGGGCCGCCTGTTCGTAGCAGGCGCGCAACGGCGACAGACCGCTGGTGTACGGATCGCGCGGATCGGGATAGGTAAAGGCGACGATCTGCTCCGGGGCGAAGCGCTCCTCGCACCGGCCATTGCGATAGAGGTAGAAATCGACGATGTTATTGCTGCCCGGCTCGCGGCGCGGCGACACATTTTGCGACGGCAATATCCAGACGCCGCGCGGCGTCTGCCGCAGCGGATCGAGATCGAGATACCAATAGGCACTGCCGTGAACCTCTTGATACAGCGTCGTCAACTCCCATAAGTCGAAAGCCGTATGAATCGGATTGGCACGTTGCAATAGCGTCAACAGTGGATGCTCGGTCACTTGCTCGATGCGCGCCCCCCCCGTCAGCCGTTGCGACACATGCGGCAAGGCGCGCAGACGCCGTTCGCTCCACGGCGACAGCGCCTTCGTCGCGCACTTGGCTTGCGGATGATGGTGTTCGGTAATCACATACAATTTGGGTGGATAATGGGCGCAGGTCGAGGCGTTGATGCTGGCGCAGGTCCAGGCCGTATTCTTCAACTCCGCCAGCAATTCGTTGGGCGTCGGCTGGCGGGTGCGGCGGAAGCTATCGATGTAGCCGCCGCCGGTCCACTGCGGCCCGGCCAGCGCATACGGCATCCCCTTGGGACGCACCCATCGAGCCAGTCGCGACAGCGTTTTGGCGAGGAAAGAGCGCATTAGAAAAACCT
>JAJXWW010000059.1 GCA_021781415.1 Planctomycetota bacterium | reverse complement strand
TACTGCCCGTATCGTTCAAAGTGCGCCTGTTCCAGTGCTTCCTCGACGCCGCCGTCAGCGAGCAAATCGCCCGCCGCGTCACCATGAAACAGGCAACCGAGAACGCCGACGACATGATTAAAACGCTGTCGCGCGAGTACAACCGAGCGCGTCAGGCGCAGATCACCAAGGAAATTGCCGAGGTCATCGGCGGAGCGGCGGCGCTGGAATAGAATTGAGGCGAGAGAAATGATTTCGAGCATAAAGCACGGTGAGGCACTTAGGAGAAGCAGCCGAATTGCGCAACATCTGCTACAGATGTACAGGCCGGAGTCGAAAATGATCTCTCCCGAAGACGTTATTTCGGTTCTGAGCGAGACAGGTGTTCGTTTTATGCTTATGGGAAATTACGGTATCACGGGCTGGAGATTAGAGCGGCGAGCCTCGGAAGATGTTGATGTTCTCGTGCGAACCCGCGATCACCGCAAAGCTGTGCAGGTTATCCGGCAAGCTTTCCCGGAGTTGCAGATCAAGGATACTCCTGTCGTCACGCGATTCATCGAGCAGGCTACGGGAATAGCCCTGATCGATCTGATGAAACCGAATCAACCGTTGTTCAAGGGTGCCTTTCGACAGACGGTTCTCGTTGAAGAGGGCTACCTCATCCCCAACCTGGAATTTGCCTTAGCCAGCAAGTTCGCGGCGATGGTCTCTCCCAATCGCGCCGATGAGAAGAAATTTTTAGACGCTGCGGATTTTACCTCAATGGTAAAAAAGAATCAGTCTTCGATTCATCTTCGTCGCCTGCGACGGTTGGGGGAATTAGTTTATCGAGGCGGGGGGGCAGAAATCGAGGAACTTGTAGAGAACATCAAAGCCGGTCGCCGCATTGAGTTTTGACTCTCGGTCGGTTGGTTCTGTACGGCTCTCGATTCCGTGGTAGGATGAGCGATGCCGCCGATTATAGGAACATCGGGATTCGTGTTCCGTCGCGGCCGCTTGACCGAGAAGACCTTCACGCCGCGGCCGGGTATCGATACGGTATGGCGTCCCGGACAGGCTCCCGGACTTTCGACGTTTGAAAGCCTGAGCCTCCGGCGCGGGGAAGTCGCGCAGGTGATCGCTGTGGTGTTGCTACAACCGCTCTTGCGGGCCATCCCGGACGATGTCGCTGCGGGCGGGACTCCATGGTATGTTTCGATCGCGCCCGTCGATGCAGCGGGGGGTATTGACCAACAGCTGCTGGATGAGTGGGCTGCGACACGGGGTCATTCGCCCGCCCACGCATTGACCGGGAACGTCTTGCAAGCTGTCGTCCAAATCAATGTGAGGCAAGCGCCATGAATACGGCACCCGCCGTCCAAAACTCCAGCCTAATCCCTGCCGATTGGGACCAAGTACACGAACAGATACAGGCCACTCTTGACGAACTGGCGCGACGGGTCTGTATGCGCTGCCCCGCCACGGTCGTTCGTCCTGGGGGAAAGACTGCCGGCCGCGTGTGGTACCTTTCCAGCTACCGTGAATTCAACCTGACCGAAGGCGATGCCGAAGCGGAAGACATTGTCGTCGCGATGACTTTTTCTCCCGTGGCAGTCTGTATCCGAATTCAGGCCGAGGTCGGGGGAGCGGCGACGGGACGAACCGATTACGAAGCCCCGGAGCGATTCGTCCCGGCCAGTCTGCCCGCCGTTTTGGCTGTGACGAGGGAGTTGGGCGAGGAACTTTGTTGCTGGGACGAGGTCGTCGTTCAGGCATTGTCCGAACGGCGTCCCCCTCCGGACTACCGCAAAGAACGCGCGTGACGTCGGACGGTTTACCATCTACTAGGTTAGACAAGCGGAGTTATTCATGGTAATTGCGACTGAAGGACGGACGATGGCCAACGGCCAGCGGGCCGGGCATATTGTGCAAGTCATCGGTTCGACTTTCGATGCCGAGTTTGAAGAGGGGCATCTGCCGGAGATCTACAATGCTCTCCGCATCGACACCGACTTTAAGGGCGTGCCCATCCACCTTACCGGTGAAGTGCAGCAGCAGCTCGGCGGCAATCGCGTCCGCTGCGTCGCGCTCGGGACCACAGACGGACTCGTTCGCGGCATGAACGTCACCGACACCGGCAAGCCCGTTACCGTGCCCGTTGGCAAGGAGACACTCGGTCGCGTCTTCAATCTTCTCGGCGAACCGATTGACGGACGCGGTCCCGTCAACGCCGCCGAATCTCGACCCATTCATGCGGACCCGCCGAGTTTCTCCGAATTGTCGTCGAAAACGGAACTCTTCGAGACCGGCATCAAGGTCATCGACCTATTGACTCCGTTGGTGCGCGGCGGCAAAGCGGGACTGTTCGGCGGGGCCGGTCTGGGCAAGACGGTTATCCTCACCGAGTTGATCGCCCGCATCGCCAGCCAACACGGCGGCTACTCGGTGTTTGCCGGCGTCGGCGAACGCACCCGCGAGGGCAACGATCTCTGGCTCGAAATGCAGGAAACCAAGATCGGCAACACGGGCCGCGAAGTGCTGTCGCAGACGGCCATGGTGTTCGGGCAAATGAACGAGCCGCCCGGCGCGCGGTTGCGCGTGGCCCTGTCGGCGTTGACCATGTGCGAGTGGTTCCGCGATGCCACGGGAGCCGATACGCTCTTGTTCGTCGATAACATCTTCCGCTTCTCGCAGGCGGGTTCGGAAGTGTCGGCGCTTCTGGGCCGCATGCCCAGCGCCGTCGGCTATCAACCGACTTTGGCCACCGAAATGGGCGAACTTCAGGAACGCATTACCAGTACGACGAAGGGGGCCATCACCAGCGTGCAGGCCGTCTACGTCCCCGCCGACGATCCCACCGATCCCGCGCCGGCCAACGCCTTTCAACACCTCGACGCCTTTATCTATCTCGAAAGGCGTATTTCCGAGAAGGGCATCTATCCGGCCGTCGATCCGTTGGCGTCGTACAGCAATATCTTGCAAGCCCAATACGTCGGCGAGGAACACTATGCCGTCGCCAACCGCGTGCGCCAGATCTTGCAGCGCTACCGCGAATTGCAGGACATCATCGCCATCCTCGGCATCGAAGAGTTGAACGAAGAAGACAAACAAGTCGTCAACCGGGCGCGGCGCATCGAGAAGTTTTTGTCGCAGCCATTCATCGTGGCCGAGGTATTCACCGGCAAAAAGGGCAAGGTCACTCCGATCGCCGACACCATCCGCAGCTTCAAAGAGTTGTGCGAAGGTAAATGGGATCATTTGCCGGAGTCGGCGTTTATGTACGTCGGCGGCATTGAGGAAGCCGAAGCCCAAGCCAAACGCATGAGCGAAGGAAACTAACATGCCCCCATCGCGCGAATTGCATTGCGTCATCGTCACGCCGGAAAAGGCGTTATTCGACGAGGCTGCCGATTTCGTGGCCGTGCCGATGTTCGACGGCGAACTCGGCGTCTTGCCGGGACGCATGCCGCTGATTGGCCGTCTCGGCTGCGGCGAGTTGCGCTTGCGCCGCGGCATGGAAGTGCATCGCTTCTTCGTCGATAGCGGCTTCGTTCAGGTGAAGGCAAATACCATCACGGTCTTGACCGCGCGCGCCCAACGCGCGGAAGAAATCGATACCGAAGTTGTAGCGCAATCGCTGCAAGCGGCTCTCGCGCCGGCGACGACTCCGCAGGGGACCGAGGAGCGACTGAAAGTCCAAGAAAGCGCCCGCGCCCAGCTGCGCGTGGCTCGGCACCGCGAGGAGAGCGCGGTGCGGGGCTGATGCCCGTTAGCCGCCGTGGACGAACGGAAGATGACACGCCAGGAGCCAAGCGGCGGAGGCGGCTTGACAGACCCCTCGCGCCGCCGTCATCCCGGGCCGATCCTTCAGAACCCACAGCGGCAAGGGCAAGATAAAAGCCGCCCCCAGCAACGATACGGAAATGCCGAAAAACGGATGCAAGCCGTTGAATAATTCGTTGCCCAGCCAAACGACGGCGACAATGGCCAGCCAGATAAGACCGCGATAGAGAACGCTCCTCTTGCCCTCGTTCGGAACAGTGCGTTGCACGCCGCGCGCTAGAACGAAACTCCAAGGCAAAAGCAACAGGAAGAGCAACGAGCCTAGGACGACTCGCTCCGAACGAGGCACTAAATCCATCCACGTTGAGCCGAGTGGAAGCCCTAGCCACACCCCCCCTGCAACCGCGCCGAGTATGCCGAGCGCCGCTCCTCGAAGGTGCGCCATCTCGAACGCGGAACGGCGTGGCTCATTGAGAGCGATAGTCCCTGCCGCCGCCATCCACGCCAGCGCAATCAGAGCGCACAGCGCCAGCGACGCGCCTGCGAACAAAACGCCGAGATTCGGCATCAGGTCGCCCATAAATGCGGCCACCGGCACGGCCAAACCGCACAGTGTCAGAGCAATCGCGCAGCGACGCAACGCACCTCGCGGAGGAGTTAATCGTGGTCCGAAGTCGTGATTCTCCCTCGGCGCGAGTAGGAGAAACTGTCTACCTTTCGATAGAAAGACCGCCGTGGCGACGCCTCCGGTCAACAGAGACAGCAGCACCGAACAATCGATAGCGATCAAACGCTTGCAAGGGATGAAGCCCGGTTCTCGGCCCACGGAGAGCGTGGCCCACAGGACGGCACGACGGCTGGCGCACGGATCGAATAACGGCGAGAGATGACTGACCCAATGCGCGACCCACAACTCCCGCGCCGTCCCCTTTTTGAACCGACCGAAAGGGATCGAACACTCGTCCAAACGACCGCCGGTCGCTCTGCGGAGCGCGCTCTGGAAGCGCGGCGGCGAGATGAGACGGTCTAAATCGCCTGCCAATAATAAGAGATTTCGTGGATTCTCAAGATCGCACATCTGCGGAGCGACGCTAATCGCCACCACGGATGTGACGGGTTCGCCGGAGCAAGCGGCATTCACTGCCGCCAGCCCTCCCAACGAATGCCCCAACAGACAGATTTTTTGGGCGTCCACATCGGGCAGCGCTCGCAAATACTGGAGCGCCGCCGTCACTTCCGGATGCTCGACCCGCTGTTCCAAGATGCGGTCGAGGTCGTCGAACCAACTCTGCGGCAAACTCCCTCCCGAACGCGCGTGGCCCCGCATGTCGATCGCCAACACCACGAAGCCGGAACGAACGAGAGGATTGATGAAGGCGGCTTCGCAACTGCGGTGCGACGTGGCCAAGCCGTGCAACACCACGGCGGCGGGCATGGGATACTCGGGAGGAGAATCGGTAGGGCGATAGAGAGAACCGCGAATGGGCGTGCCGTCGGCCAGCGAGAGACAGACCGCTTCTTGACGAACGCCTTCCGAATGGAGCAAGAGGGCCGTCGCCGTTCCCATTCCCCAGAGCATCAGACCGCACAGTCCCCAACGCCATCGCATCGGCGCTCTCCTTATCCCCAAGGCGGGGGTCGGAACGAAAGAGAGTAAGATTAGTCCGCCGCGCGCAGTCGAGGCACGAATCGTCCGGTACGGCGGCAGTAGCCAGCATACGATTCACCGTGAACGTCGAGGAGAAAACGCTCCTCGCTCCGCGCTTTGATCGCCATGAAGCAACAATGGATCGAGGCAACGGCCAACATCGGCCACGAGGGAATCACCGCGACCGAGCAGAGCATGAGGGCAATGCTGAGGGCGTAGATGGGGTGGCGAACGACGGCATAGAGTCCGGTTTGCACTAACTCCGTCCGCTCCTTGGGCACGACGGCCATGCTCCAACTTTTGCCCATGCGCTGCCAACAGGCGACGGTGGCGACAAAGCAGACCAATCCGACGAGCGCGGCAACGAGGCGCGGGGCAAAAAGTCCCGCGTCGCCCAGCGCGGGGTTCACCAAGCCCAGCCAATCCCGTCCTCGCAAGAGCGCCAGCCACGGAAGCACCACCCACAACCCGATGATCGGCGTCCACACGGGCCATAGCAGCCGCTCGATCCGATCCTTCGGCCAGAATCCCGCCGACCGACCGTGACGCCAGCGATTGACGACCGATTTCACGACAACCCCCGACCAGTAGGCGGTTAGGGTCGCACTCAACAAAGCACTTGGCAGATCGCTCATCGCTTCCCCTCTCTCGATTTACCGATCCATCGCGCGCAACCGACGAAGCGAGAGATATACCAGATTCCCAAAACGGAATACAGAGAAGGTAGAGAAGGAGCGAATCGGTCTAGGATCGCGGCCCCTTTTCAGGTATCAACTCTTCTCGTGCGCACGGAGGCGCATGTCATGGCTCAACAATCCCAAGTTCTGTCGTTCCCCACATGCGACGAGAGGTCGACGTCGGATCGAATCGCCGCGTTGGACGGACTTCGCGCCGGGGCAATGTTCTTGGGCGTCTGTCTCCATGCCGCCGTCAGCTACATGCCGAGCCGGATGCCGGGCCTCCTGTGGGTGGTTCACGACGGCGCGGGCCATTGGCTGTTCGACCTTCTGTTCTGGTGGTTGCACGCTTTTCGGTTGCCCTTATTCTTTTTCCTCGCCGGCTTCTTCGCCGCCCTCGTCGAGGCCAAGCGCGGGTTGAACGGTTTACTATTCCAACGCATTCACCGTGTATTCGTTCCGTTCCTGGCCGGCTGCTTGTTCCTTCTGCCGCTCGCTTTTTACATCTGGACGGCCGGATGGCTGGTCGCCGGGCGCTGCACCGTGAAGGAAATCTTGGCCGTCAAGTTTGGGCCTGCGATACAAAGCGAGATCTTCGGCCCCCTGCACTTGTGGTTTCTCGAAGATCTCTTCTTGCTCACGTTGGCCTTCTGCGCCGTTCGCTTCTGGCTGGGGAGGAGGCCGCAAAGACCCCTCGAAGGAATCGATCCACCGACGCATCGCGCTTGGCCGCGCTGGTTCTCACCGTTGATTCTGGCCGTTCCAACCGCGCTCGTCCTATCGCTGAATCTCAAGCCGGTGATTGCCCATCACAACTCGTTCGTGCCGGACGGTTGGCGGCTGCTTTACTACGGCCTCTTCTTCCTCGCGGGGGCACTCGTGTATCCGAGGCGACAGCGGCTACTCACGATATGCAATTCGTGGATTCTTTATTTGTCTTTATCTCTCATACCCGCCGCGATGCTGCTGCCTCTGTTGCAGCGCCACATTCAAAATCAGGACGATTGGGCGTTTCGGATGGCGTTGGCCGCAACGCTTTCGCTGTCGGCTTGGCTCTCGTTGTTCGGTTTTCTCGGATTCGGATTGCGTTGGGGCAACGGCTCGCGACCGGTGTTGCGTTACCTGGCGGATGCCTCGTACTGGGTCTACCTGTGCCATCTGCCCTTGGTCGGCTTGATCCAACTCGATCTCGAAGGCGTCGATTGTCCCGCCGGAATGAAGTTCGTCCTCGTCGTGGCGCTGACGGCACTCTTGGCCTTGGCAAGCTACCATACGCTGATTCGCTACACGTTCGTCGGCACCTGTTTGCACGGCCCGCGCCGGCGATCCGCGGCACGAAGCGATGTCCTCGTGCCGCGACGCGCCGCTTAGCGACTCAAGGAACCGTGTGCAATTCGATGCTGCCGTCCTCGACTGTCACATACGAGGCCGGTTTCTCGGTCCAGCACCCCGTGTTCGCGTAACGTAGTCCGTCCGACAATTCGGCGACGCTCGCCAAGTGCGTATGCCCCGTCGCCACCAAACCGCAGCGCTCGCGCCGCGCCTTGCGCACCGCGCCGGCGGCCACCGCCTCGGCGCAGGCCAACAAAATCTTCGAGCGACGCTTGAGACATCGGGCCACGCGGTGCGTCGAATCGACCGCCTGGGCTAAGCGATACCCAACATCGCCCATCCAGGTCAGGATCGGATGCGCGCGAATGAAGTTGTCGTACTGATGCCCGTGTTGACACAGCACCGGCACTCCCGCCGACACGAAACGATATTCGTCCACAAACGGGAGATCGAGAACGGAATGCGCCTTGGCGCTGCTCTCTTCGTGGTTGCCGGCGATCCATACGACTTCGGCGCGCTCGCTCAGTCGGCGTAGACTGTCGAGAGTTACAACGTGTTCGCGCGGCCAACGGGCCAGGTTGCAATGGTCCACCAAATCGCCATTGAAGACGATGCGATGCGTTCGAGAAACGAGTCGCCACAGAAGCCTCTCGATCTCTCGATGGCGGCTGTTGACCGCGCCTAGATGTAAATCGGACACGATGACGGCATCGAGCATGACGCCCTCTCCTCCCACCCGTTCCAGGGGCGGCATTGTCGCACTAATCGGCTTTAAGGCAAAGGTCAATTAGCCGAAAGCGAGAGGAGCGACTTATGCGTCTCGTCGAGCGGAGAGGTTTGCACTCCCCGCGTGGATTGCTTCTCGGTCGGCCTACGATGTGATCGGGTGGAGAAGTTGAAGAAACGAGATGAAAAACATGCGAGTTTTGCCGAGACGACGCCTGTCCCACGAAGTCCAGGCGGACAGGGGCCTTTGGGTAAGACACAAGGTTGGAGGGAAGAGAAGCAGGGAGGCAAAGCGAGCGAGGAGCCTCCTTTTGTGATAAGAAGGCTCGATGCCACGAGTAAATCAGGGGTGTTTTAAGCCATACCCCTTGATTTTGCGGTCGAGGGTTGAGCGCTCGATGTTGAGAATGGTGGCAGATTGACTTTTGTTCCATTCGGTATAGTTCAGCGTTTTAAGGATGTGATCTTTCTCGATTTCTTCCAGCGACACCGGGCGATAGAGCGTCTCACCGCCCAATGCCGGCGCGCCGCCGATCTCCAACGAAGACAGCCAAATGTCGTTTACGTCCAGTTGCGGCCCCGTTCCCAGGGCGACGGCCCGTTCGATGACATTGCGTAATTCGCGCACATTGCCCGGCCAATTGTACTCTTCCATCTTGCGCAGCGCGGCCGGGGTGAAACCGCGAATCTTGCGGCCCGTTTCACGAACGAAGCGACGCAAGAAATGTTCGGCGAGAATCGACACATCGCTCTTGCGCTCGCGCAGCGGCGGCACGCGAAGCTCGACGACTTGGAGACGAAAGAAGAGATCGCGGCGGAACCGCCCCTCCTGAATGGCTTGTTCCAACGGTTGATTTGTCGCCGCAACCACCCGCACATCGACGCGGATCGGCACACTGCCCCCGACGCGTTCGAACGGATGTCCTTCGAGAATGCGCAACAGTTTGGCCTGCGTGCCGACGTTCATCTCGCCGATCTCATCGAGAAAGATCGTGCCGTGATTGGCGGCCTCGAACTTGCCGATCTTCTTCTCCGTCGCTCCGGTGAACGACCCCTTTTCGTGGCCGAATAACTCGCTTTCCAACAGAGTCTCGGTCAACGCGGCGCAGTTGAGACAAACGATGGGACCGTCCCTGCGCGGGCTGGAATAATGAATGGCTCGGGCCACAAGCTCTTTTCCCGATCCGCTTTCTCCACGAATCAAACAAGTGGCATTCGTGCCGGCGACGCGGGCAATTTGCTGTTCGACCTCGCGGATGGCGGGACTCTCGCCGACCAACTCGCTCTCGACGTGCAATTGTTCGCGCAGCGAGCGGTTCTCGGCGGTCAGCGATACTTGCCGCTGCATTTGATGGATGACGCCACCGAGTTGCTTGGCGACGGCGACGGCGAATTCCAGATCCTCGGCATCGAGCGCTTTGTGGGGGTCGGTGCAGTACAGATGGATCAGTCCGAGTACGGAGCCGTCGAAAATGATCGGCGCGCAGATCAGACTGGTTGCACCGAGATCGTTTAAGCTCTCGCGGTTGCGTAGGTAACGATCTCGGGCCACATTCTCGGCGAGGACGGCTTCGCGCGTGTCCAACACTTCGTTGCTGACGTAATCGGAGACGCGTATGTAATTTTTGAGACTCGGATCGCGGTGGCGTTGGGCGGTGACTTCCAATTCCATGCCTCGCAACGATTTGCTGGGCTGGAGCGGAGTCTGAAGGCGTCGCGACGAAATCCCCGTCGGTGGCCCTTCCCCCTCCCGAGACGGCGATAAAATCGCGCCGACCTCGGCCGGAATCGCTTCGAGCAAAGCATCGAGAACGATACGGCACAACTCGTCGTAATTGCCGGCCGAACCCATGTCGAGAGCCAAACGATAGAGCAGGGACAGATCGCGGCTCAGAGCATGTCGTTGCGTCGGTCCCGCCGCGGTATCCTCGGCTTGAGATTCGCTCAGCTGCGGCACGGGCGTCACATAGCGCGTCTGTCCCAAACGCTTGCGGATCGACACGCCTTCCGACTTCGCTTCGTCCTTCTGTTGCGGAACGTCGGGCAGCTGATTCATGTCCTCGACGAAAAGGAGATGCGTCCGTCCGAGATACACGTCGTCGTTGGGCGAAAGTTCCCATTCGCCGTCCAAACGCACATCGTTGACGCGCGTGCCGTTGAGGCTGTTGAGATCGCGCACGCGCCAGCGCCCGCCGCTGAATCCGACCTCGGCGTGTTCGCGGCTGCACAGATCGTCCTTGAGAACGACGCGATTGCTTGGCGCTCGCCCCATGGTGTACGTCTGCCCGGCGACGAGTTGGAATACGTCGCCGAAGCCGTCGTCGCGGCGAACCACAAGATACGCTGTCGTGCCGGCTGGCATGGTTGAGCCAAGGTTAAGGCGATCTATCAACCGTTAGGACGAATATCGAGTCACGCACTTCGTTCGGTTGTTCGTCGTTCGCATTCGGTGATTCATCTTATCTCAGTATGGCACGATGTCACCGTCGTTTCAAGGAAGGCTTTCGCGCGGCGGCTTCGGGAACCGCCGTGGCGGCGGCATCGTCGAACGCGGCCCGTTCGCTCCATGAGAAATTGTTTGAGGGGAAAATGCAAGCCGCTCGCGCCTTGTTCAACGGAGTGAAGAAGGCGCGAGCGGCCGAGGGGGAGAGGGCGAGTTAGCGGATGGGCTGAGCCGCTTCGTTGAGGGGCGGCCATTCTTTTTCGATGCCTTCGTCCTCGATCTGCCTCAGCTGTGCCTCGGTGATCTCGAACTGCTTAACGACGTGCTGCACGGATTCGGACACGGTCATCATGCCGAGATCTTGCGTCGCTACCAAGTTGTGGAAAATCTCTTGGCGTTGCTGAGTGGTCAAGCGTTTGGTGCGCATGATTTTCTCCTTCGGGGTAGTGGGATTACGTCGTGCTTTCCCTGGGCAACTCTGATGTAACCACTGACACGCCAAGTGGTTCGGCGCGCAGTACGCAACGAGTACCTCGCGCGGCATCTCCATTGTTTGCCGCTCGTGGACTCCGTCTACACGGGGGAGGGCGAAGAGGGCGCGTGGGTGTGAGACAGGATTGCGACAATCGTTCCGGCAGTTCGCGCATAGAGGCAAACTGCATGTCTCATTTCCTTTAGTATACGCAGCCCAAGGGTAATTCGTATGCCCAAATCCGAGATTTTTTTCTGGACGAGCGGTCCTCCCGCATTACTCTGGAAGAATGGACCGGCGAAGACGATTCACCGGCGAGAACCCCGCCACTCGAAACCGAGGAAACGACCGTGCAAACGTACCGACGCTTACTCTACCCGTTTTTGGCTCTCGCACTCTCGACGGCCGGATTTGAACACCTTCGCGCCGACGAGGAGGGCAAAGACACCACCGCAGCCATCAAAAAACGTGTCGCCGCCGACTACGACCACTTGGAAGCGTTGTACAAACATTTGCACTCCAACCCGGAATTGTCGCTGCGGGAAGCCCGCACCTCGGCACGCCTGGCCCGCGAATTGAAAGAGATCGGCTTCGAAGTGACGGAGCGAGTCGGCGGCTACGGCGTGGTCGGCGTGCTGAAAAACGGCAAAGGCCCGGTCGTCATGGTCCGAACCGACATGGATGCCTTGCCGGTCGTCGAACGCACGGGTCTGCCCTATGCCAGCAAGGTTCGCGTGCGCGACAAAAACGAGAATGAAGTCGGCGTCATGCACGCCTGCGGCCACGATATGCACATGACGTGTTGGACGGGTGCGGCGCGCGCGTTGGCGGCCATGAAGGAGCGTTGGAAGGGTACACTCGTATTCATCGGGCAACCGGCCGAGGAGGTCGGCGCGGGCGCGCGCATGATGTTGGAAGCCGGATTGTTTACCAAATTTCCGCGCCCCGATTATGCGTTCGCCCTCCATTGCGCTCCCAACATCCCGCATGGAACCGTCTCGTATACCGAAGGCTTGGCCTTGGCCAACGTCGATTCGGTGGACATCGTGGTACGCGGCAAAGGCGGACACGGTGCGTCTCCTCATACGACGGTCGATCCCATCGTGTTGGCCGCGCGCATCGTTCTCGATCTTCAAACGCTGGTCAGCCGCGAGACCAATCCCGTCGATCCCGCCGTCGTCACCGTTGGCTCGATTCACGGCGGCAGTAAGCACAACATCATCCCCAACGAAGTGCGTCTGCAATTGACCGTTCGCAGCACCAAGGATTCGGTGCGCAAACACTTGCTGGAGGGCATTCGCCGTATCGCGGAATCGGCGGCCAAAGGCGCGAATGCGCCTCCGCCCCAGGTCACGGTCGCTCCCGATGAGTTCACGCCGGCGTTGTACAACGATCCAGAACTGACGCGCAAGACCGTGGCCGTCTTAAAGGACGCCTTGGGAGCGGAGCGCGTCTCGGCGCGTCCTCCGGTGATGGGCGGTGAAGACTTCAGCCGTTATGGACGGGCGCATGTGCCGGTCTGCCTCTTCTGGCTGGGTACAGTCGATCCCAAGCGCGTGGCCGAGTCCGAGGGAGAAAATGGTAAGCCGCTGCCGTCTTTGCATTCCGATCTGTTCGCGCCCGTTCCCAAGCCTACGATCGAGACGGGAGTGCTGACGATGACCTCGGCAGTTATGAACGCATTGAGGGCGGGCGAAGCCGGCCAGCGTTGATGTTTGCCGACGCGACCGTTAAGTTAGCTTGTAGGACGACCACCGCATCCGTCGAGAAGCAGCGCCATGAGAAAGCAATTGCTCGTTTGTATCTTTCTCCTCGGTTTTTCACCGTTGGCCGCAGCCGTGCCAACACTGAAGGAGGCGCGCGAGAGCTGGCTGCGCGGCAACTACGGCGAAGCGCGTGAGATGTACGAGTCGTTGGCCAAGGAGGCGAAGCAACGCTCGGAGGCCACCATCGGGATGAGCCGGGCCATGGAGAGCGTGGGCGAGTACGACAAGGCACTCGAGGTTGTGACGGCGGCACTCAAAGATGAGCCGAAAAAGGCGGTTTTGTTGGGGCGTCAGGCAGAGATGTTGTACGAGCGCGGCCGTTGGGACGAAGCCGAGAAGTCGGCCAACGCCGCGCTCGATGCCAATAAGGAGCAGTTTCTCGCGCGCTGGGTGCGGGCACAAATCTATCGCGATCGCGGCGACATTCCCAAAGCCGACGCCGAGTGCAAATGGTTCGTTCGCACCTATACGCAGCGCGATGAAAAAGATAATCCCATCAAAGATCCCGAAGAGTTGGTGTGGGTCGGTCTGGCTGGGGCGGAGAACGCGCGCTGGAACAAGCTGCCCGATCAATTCGAGTTCATCCTCAACGACGT
>JAJXWW010000028.1 GCA_021781415.1 Planctomycetota bacterium | reverse complement strand
ACGATTGTAGACGCAAGCGCGCGGGATTTGGTTCCCAAAACGACGCCTATCCAGGGGAGAGGGGAGAGAAATGATTCGCGGATAAACTCGGAGAGTCCGTCCCAAAAGCCCCTCCCCCCGGGGTTCAGGGGGCGAGGGGCTTGAGGTGAGGAGGCGTTTGCAGATCGTCTCTTACTTGTTCGTACTCGCCGCCTTGCGTTCTTTCGGCTGGGTCAGGACGGGGAAATCGTCGGTGCGGAACGGCGAGGCCGGTAGACCGTCTTTGTTCCACAGGTTGACGACCGGACAGTTCGCCCAACCGAAGCGGACGGCGACGGGTTCGATCACCTTGTCGCACCATACGAGGATGGCATCGCCCTGAATCTCGGCCTTGGCGTTGAAAAACTTGCGGTCTTTGCCCGCGATGGTGAATCCCGTCAGCGGTCCATCCTTGGCCTCAAGCCCTTTGCCAACGTGTGAGAAGTGCAAAACGATTTTGCCGTCCTTCTTGGTCATTTTAACATATTGAGGACCGGAATACTCGATCTTTTCTCGGTAGCCCAAAGCGCGAGCGGCCAGTGCGAGGCGGGCACCGACGGGTTCCTTCTTGCGCGGATGAATGTCCTTGGGGTCGCCGACATCGGTGATGACGGCCATGCCGGTGTTCTTGCAGTGCAGACTGGTGAGCAGCTGTGCCTCGCGCAATTCGGCCCAGGCGCTCTCCTGCGGCTCGTCGACGATTTTCTGAAACGGAGCCAACTGGACGAACAGGAAAGGGAAATCGCCCTGTTTCCACGTCTGCCGCCAGCTTTGAATCATGGTGGGAAACAGCGTGCGATACTGATAGGCGCGCCCGGCGTTCGATTCGCCCTGATACCAAATGGCTCCCTTGATGGCATAGGGTTGCAGCGGGTGAATCATGGCGTTGTACAACACGCAGGGTCGATTCGGATTGTTGTCCGGAGGAGTCGGCTTGCGCGGCGCGGGCGGCGGCGTCTTGCCCTCTTCCTTGGCCTTGGCGACGGCTTGTTTGTGCTTGGCCAGCGCGGCTTCATACCGTTTCAGCGCTTGCTCGTAATCCACCGGCGCGGAGGGACGAGACGCATCGTACTTTTGCACGATACTCTTCAAATCGGAATCGTGTTCCAGAGCGGAGCGCGTGGTCCAGGCATCGGCGATGGTTCCGCCCCACGAGGTATGAATCAAGCCCACCGGCACGTTGAGCGCCTTCTGCAAATCGCGACCGAAGAAGTAGCCGACCGCCGAGAAACTGGGAGAGGTCGTCTCATTGCATTCGCTCCACTTCGGATCGCCCTTGAGGGTCTTCAAAGGAGTGTCGGAGGTGTTCTTGGCGACGGTGAACAGGCGGATATTGGGATTCTTGGAATGGGCGATCGCCTCTTTGGCGTCGTGCGCGGCGCGCAAAGGCCATTCCATGTTCGATTGGCCGCTGCAAATCCACACCTCGCCGACGTACACCTCTTTCAGGGCAATCGTGTTCTTGCCTTCGATGGTCATGGCATAGGGTCCGCCTGCCAATGCGTCGGCGAGTTGCAACTCGACGCGCCAGGCTCCCTTGTCGTCCGCCGTCACCGATGCCTCGCAATCGGCTGCGACGTTCGCCTTTTTGATCGTTAATTTTACCTTCACTTGTTCGCCGGGGTCGGCCTTGCCCCAAATCGGACACTTCATGCCGCGCTGTAGCACCAGACCGTCTGAGAAAAGTGCGTGGGGTTTCACGTCGGCGCGGGATTCGGATGCCGCGAGACCGACGACGACCGCCGTAAAAGCGGCCGCGATGCTTCGATTCATGTTGATTTCCTCACGTTGCAACATCGTCCTCGAAATCCGCGCCTACCCGGCGAGCCACTCGCCACGACGCCGATTTCTTTCGATGGTGACGATGGTAGCAAATGTCGCCTCGCCTTGCACGCTATTTCCCAGGCACATGGCAAAAAACTCCCGGCGAGATGAAAAGCGCTCCCTCGCGGTCGCGGCTCTAACAGAACGAGCGATACGAAGTGACGGAGCGAACTACGATGCGGATTTCTCTTGCATGGCGAGCGCACGCCGCGTATCCTTTAATAGTTACCTATTGCACCATCGGACGTTGTGCCGTGCAAGTCTTGACGACGGCAGACGCGCCGTTTGCGGGGGATCTTCAGCAAACAATCCAATCGGCTCTCTTCGCGCCCCCTTGGGCTGCTCAACCTGGAGTGTGGACTACATGGCCAAATCACGAGGCGACTTTACCGACATCTTGGTTCGCCGTCAAATTCTCAGTCCCGATCAACTCGAAGAGGCGAAGGGATTGCAACAAGCGACCGGCGTGAAGTTGCAAGACGCCCTGACCAAGCTCGAATATGCGACGATGGACCAGATTATGACGGCCATCGCCGAGTTTCACGGACTGCAATTCATCGACCTCACCGATGTCACTATCCCCGCCGCCGTCGTCGAGTTGGTGCCGGAATCGGTGGCGCGCGAAAACATCGTCCTTCCCCTCGCCCAAGAGAACGGCGCGCTCAAGATCATCATGAGCGATCCCAGCGACTTCGACACCGTGCAGAAACTTCAGTTCATCCTGAACAAAGATATACAACCCGTTCTCGCTCCCCGCGAGCAGATCATCGAAGCGATCAATCGGCACTACGGTCAATCCGAAACCGAATCCGTGGATTCGATGCTCGCCGAGTTCACCGACACGGCCATCGACTTCACCGAAACCGAATCGACCTCCTCGAACTCGTTTGACGAAAGCGATGCACCCGTCGTCAAACTGTGCAATCTCATTATTCAAGAGGCCGTCAGTCTGCGGGCCAGCGACATTCACATCGAACCGTTCGCCGACCGCGTGCGCATCCGCTACCGCATCGACGGCATCTTGGTAGAGCGCGACAGCCCGCCGCGCCGCCTGTTGGCTCCCATGCTGTCGCGCTTGAAGATCATGGGCAACATCGACATCGCCGAGAAGCGCCGCCCCCAGGACGGGCGCATCAAGATGAGCATAGGCGGCAAGCATTTCGATTTGCGCGTCAGTCTCTTGCCGACCAACATGGGCCAAAGTTGCGTCATGCGCATCCTCGACCGAGCCAGCATCCAGGTGAGCATTAAGGATCTCGGTTTTGCCGAGGACGACTATCGCCGTTTCCAAACGATCATCAAACGGCCCAACGGCATTTTCCTCGTGACCGGGCCGACGGGTTCGGGTAAGACGACGACGCTGTACGCCGCCCTGAACGAACTGAATCGACCGGATCGTAAGATCATCACGGCGGAAGACCCCGTTGAGTATTATCTTCCCGGCGTCAATCAGGTCGAGGTCAAACATAAGATCGGGCTCGACTTTGCGCGCATCATTCGAGCCATGTTGCGTCAAGCCCCGAACATCATTCTCGTCGGTGAGATCCGCGACCGTGAGACGGCGGAGATCGCCGTGCAGGCTTCTTTGACGGGACACTTGGTTTTCAGCACACTCCATACGAACGATGCGCCCAGTGCTATTACACGTCTGATCGATATCGGCGTTCAGCCTTTCCTCGTGGCCTCCTCGGTGATCGCCATCATGGCCCAGCGTCTGGTGCGTATCGTGTGTCCCAAATGCAAGGCACCGGACGAGCCTTCCTCGGCGGAGTTGAAGGCCAGTGGGTTGACACCCGATCAGATCAAGAACGCCACCTTCATGCGGGGTCGAGGGTGCGGCCACTGCAACCATACCGGCTTCCGTGGGCGCAAGGGCATCTTTGAAATGATGCGCCTCAACTCCACCATCCGCGAGATGACCTTCAAGCGCGAGCCGACGCAGACGATTCGCCGACAATCGCGACTTCTCGGAATGCGAACCTTGCTGGAAGACGGTTTGAATAAAGCACTTACGGGAATCACGACACTGGATGAAGTCTTGTCCACCTGTCATCACGACTCATCGCTCTAAGGTGGCAGCCGGAAGCGTAAGCGACGGTGAAGTAGCCGTCGCTGACGCTTCCGGCTCCGAGTATCAAATAGAGCCGGAAGCGTGAACGAGGGTGAAGTAGCCGTCGCTGACGCTTCCGGCTCCGAGTATCAAACAGAGCCGGAAGCGTGAGCGAGGGTGAAGTAGCCGTCGCTGACGCTTCCGGCTCGGAGGTAGGTTGGAAGTTTTTTTATCTTAATGATTGATCCTTCACCATTCGCATGAGATAATGCGGGTAAGGAGATTGAACCCGTCCTGCTCGTTTTCTGAGCGGTTGTTCCTATTTGGGGACGCGCGCCCAAGGTTTGCGGTTTTCGAGTGCCCCTTCGTTGCGGAGGGGGATCTTTCGATCTGCGCGCATCGTCCGCCTTGGATCGACAATCTTCCGTCCGTTTTAAGGAGAGTTCGAGTGGCTGCCAATACTCCATTGATCGACAAGCTGTTGGCCACGGTCATTCAGCTCAAGGCGAGCGATTTGCATATCACCGTCGGCCAACCGCCCGTGATTCGCCACAGTGGACGCATGCGGCGGCTCGATACCAAGAGTTTGGAACCGGACGATACGACTTCGTTGATGAAGTCGATCACCCCAGATCGCTGCCAACAAGAATTGCAAGAGAAGGGCGGCTCCGACTTCGCCATCGAGTTCACCGACGGCTACCGCTTCCGCGTCGCCGTCTTCAAGCAGCGCGGGAACATCGGCTTGGTGTTGCGGCGCATCCCCAGCATGTTCTTGACCTTCGAGCAGCTGCGCATGCCCGACGCCATCAAGCGTCTGATCACCCGCCCGCGCGGGTTGCTGCTCGTCACTGGCCCGACCGGCTCCGGCAAGACAACCAGTTTGGCCAGTATGATGAACTTCATCAACGACAACTACGATCGCCACATGATTACGCTCGAAGACCCCATCGAGTATTATCACAAACATAAGAAATGCACGGTCAACCAGCGCGAGATCGGCGTCGATGTGCCCGATTTCAAGGAAGGCATTCGCCGGGCGTTGCGTATGGACCCCGACATCATCCTCGTCGGTGAAATGCGCGACTTGGCCACCATTCACGCCGCCATCGAAGCGGCGGAAACCGGCCACGTCGTCTTCGGCACGCTGCACACCAGCGGCGCGTCGAGTACCATCAACCGTATCATCGACGTGTTTCCCAAGGAGCAGCAGGATCAGATCCGCACCCAGCTGTCCACGGCGTTGATCGGCGTGCTATCGCAAGCTCTGCTGCCGAAAAAGCCCGAAGGCGTCATTGCCGCCTACGAGATGATGGTGGTGACGCCGGCCATTCAGAACCTGATCCGCGAAAATAAGACCTATCGCATCGACTCCAGCATTCAAACGGGTCGCAAACACGGTATGTTCCTGCTCGACGAGAGCCTTTTCAAACTGTGGAAAGATGGTTTGGTCGAGAAAGAAGAGGCCCTGCTGCGGGCGGCCAAACCGGCCGATCTCGCCGCCAAGATCGCCCAGGCGGAACGCGGCGAATTCGATGAGGACGACGACGAATACGAAGACGAGGAAGACGATTACGAGGACGACGACGACGCGGACGACGATGAGGAAGATCGCCGTTCGGGCAAGTATCGCCGTCGATAAAGAATGATTTCATCGTGAGTATCCCTTGTTCGATCTGAGGAGCGCTTCGCATGGCGACGCCGAACGATCCCGTTCCACCCAAGAAACCGATTCCTCCGGGCGGTAAACCTCCCGTCTCTGGAGCGAAGCCGCCGGCCGCCGGTGCCAAGCCGCAAGCCGGTGCCGGCGCAAAGCCTCCGGCTCCCGGCGCGAAGCCTCCGGCTCCCGGCGCGAAGCCGCAAGCGATTCAGGGGAAGCCCGTCGCCAAGCCGGCCGCCACGACGAACAAGGCGGGTAACGGCAAGCCGCCCGCCAAGCCCGTCAAGAAGCCCGGCGGCGGAAAAGCCGCGCCCGCCGGAGGCAAACGGCGCTTCGGACAGGTTCTCGTCGATCTCGGTTTCTGCGACGAAGATCAGCTGTGGGAAGTTCTCGAAGAGGCCAAGAACACGGCCCAGCCGGTCGGCCAGGTGGCCGTGGCGCGCGGCCTCATCAACGAAGATCAGCTCCTCCAAGCGCTCGGCGAACAGCATGGCCTCAAGGCCGTCAATCTGCAAGAGGCCAAGCCGTCTCCGGAAGTCCTGCAACTCGTGCCGGAGACGATGGCCAGCGTCTACAAAGTGGTCCCCATCTCGTTCAAGGACAAGGTGTTGACCATCGCCATCGGCGACCCGAACAACCTCGCGGCCATCGACGATCTGCGCAACCTGCTGAACATCAATGAAGTGCAGGCGCAATTGGCCACGCCGCAGGCGATCTCCGACACCCTGTCGCGCATCTATGCCGGCAAGGAAGAAAGCATCATCGATATCATTACCGAGATCGAAAACAATCCCGAACTGGGCAAGCGCCGGGCCGAGACCAGCATCGACCTCGAAGACATGATGGAAATGGCCAACGAGGCACCCGTTCGCAAGCTCATCAACATGGTGTTCCTGCTCGGCATCAAGGACCATGCCAGCGACATTCATTTTGAGCCGTTCGAGGACGAGTATAAGATGCGCTATCGCTGCGACGGCGTGCTGTACGAAATGGTGCCGCCGCCGCGCCATCTCGCCAACGCCATCTCCAGCCGCATCAAGGTCATGTCCAATCTCGACATCGCCGAACGCCGACTGCCCCAAGACGGACGCATCGAGTTGAACGTCGGCGGCAACCCCGTCGATATGCGCGTCAGCATCTTGCCGACCATGTTCGGCGAAAGCGTCGTCATCCGCGTTCTCGACCGCACCGTCGTCTCGCTCGATCTCAACAAGGTCGGCATACCCGTGGAGATGCTCGCCGAGTTTCGCCAACTGATCGCCAAGCCCAACGGCATCATCCTCGTCACCGGGCCTACCGGCGCGGGCAAAACGACCACGCTGTACTCCGCCCTCAACGAGTTGAACGTCATCAGCGACAAGATCATTACCACCGAAGATCCGGTCGAGTACGACATCGACGGCATCGTGCAGTGCCAGATCAACCACGAAATCGACCTGACGTTCGCCAGCGCCCTGCGCAGCATCTTGCGGCAAGACCCGGACAAGATTCTCGTCGGCGAGATCCGCGATCTGGAAACGGCACAAATCGCCGTGCAAGCGTCGCTGACCGGGCACATCGTCTTCAGCACGCTGCACACCAACGACGCCCCCAGCGCCATCACTCGCTTGCGCGACATGGGTTTGGAGCCTTACCTCATCACGGCCACCATTGAGGGCATCATGGCTCAGCGCCTCGTGCGCAAGATCTGCGAGGACTGCCGCACCGAGTTTGAACCGTCCGCCGAGATGCTCATGGAACTGGGTCTCCGTCCGGAGGATGTGCGCGGCAAGAAATTCTATTATGGACGCGGTTGCGATCGCTGCAACAACACCGGCCACCGCGGACGCACGGGACTCTACGAACTCGTCGTCATCAACGACGACCTCCGCGACATGATTTCCAGCGGCGCTTCCACGGACGACCTCCGCGCCGCCTGTCTCCGCAACGGCATGGTCGGCCTCCGCGAATCCGGCCTCCGCGCCATCTACAACGGCGTCACCACGATCGAGGAAGTGGTGCGCGAGACGGTGTTGGACGATGAAGCGTAGGGAGAAGTAGTCAGTAGTCAGTAGTCAGTAGTCAGTAGTCAGTAGTCAGTAGTCAGTAGTCGGTAGTCGGTAGTCGGGAGTCGGTAGTCGGTAGCTTAGGGCACGCGGGTGAATGGCCGAAGGGGTATGCGCTTTCATGCGATGAGTCGCATTCGACTGCTGAGGGTGTAATGGCATCCAAAACTTTCGAGGATGTGGAACTGTGGAAGAAAGCACATCAATGGGTGCTGGCGATCTACCGACATACGGAGCGTTTTCCCAAGCATGAACTATTCGCCCTGGTGTCTCAGATGCGTCGAGCCGCGGTGTCGGTGCCAGCTAATTTCGCCGACGGATTCAAGAGAGAAGGTAAGGCCGACAAAGTGCGCTTTTACAACATTGCCCAAGCGTCTCTGGAAGAATGCCGTTACTATTTGATCCTGAGTCGTGATCTCGGATACGGCGAAACGAACGAGTTGAGGAGCCAGTTGGAAGCGATTAGCCGAATGTTGGAGGCTTATTGTCGCGCCATAATCCCTAGACATTGAGTCGCCAATTGCTGGCTACTGTCTACTGGCTACAGACTACTCTGAGCGGAGCGAACTATGCCGACATTCAAGTACGAGGCGATGGATACCAGCGGCGGGGAAGTTAAGGACTCCGTCGATGCGATGAGCGAGGACGAAGCGCAACAGAAGATTCGCCAGATGGGCTACTTCGTGACCAAGATCACCGAAGTGGCCGGCAGTGCCAAGAAGGGCAAAGGCAAGAAGGCCGGCAAACGCAAGAAGGGCCAAACCTTCACCATCGGCGGCGTTTCCAGCAAGATGCTCTGCACCTTCACGCGCCAGTTCTCCACGCTCCAGGACGCCGGCCTGCCGGTGCTGCGCAGCCTGCGCATTCTCGAAGGGCAGATGAAGCCAGGCGTTCTCAAGAACGCACTGATCGACGTGGTGGACGACGTCGAGTCCGGCAGCACGCTGTCCGAGGCGTTCGCCAAGCACCCCAAATGCTTCGACCGCCTCTACGTCAACATGGTCAAAGCCGGAGAGGCCGGCGGCGCACTCGAAGTTATTCTCAAACGCCTTGCCGACTTCAAGGAAAAGTCGCAGAGCCTCAAACGCCGCATTACCGGCGCGATGGTCTACCCCGTGGTGGTCATCCTCACCGCCGTCGCCATCTTGACGTTCATCATGTTGTATATCATTCCGAAGTTCGAGAAGATCTTCAAAGATTTCAACATGAAGCTGCCCGATCTGACCGAGATGCTGATGGCCACCTCGCGCTGGTTTGCCAAATACTGGTACACCCTGCCGCTGTTCCCCCTCTGCTGGTGGCTAATGATTAAACTCATACGCCTCAACCGCACCGGCAACTATGCCATCGACCGCATCTATTTGTGGATACCCATCGTCGGAAAATTGATCGAGAAAACCATCGTCGCCCGCACCATGCGCACCTTGGGAACGCTGGTGGCCTCCGGCGTGCCCATTCTCGAAGCCCTCAGCATCGTCCGCGAGACGTGTACCAACGCTGTCTTCGAGCGCATGTATCAGCGCGTCTACGAGTCGATCCGCGAGGGCGATACCATCTCGCAACCGTTGAAAGAAAGCCGCCTCGTCGATGACATGGTCGTCAACATGGTCGATGTCGGCGAGGAGACCGGCGATCTCGATACCATGCTGTACAAGGTCGCCGACGTGTACGATGAGGAAGTCGATGTGATGGTCGAGAGCCTCATTAGCTTGTTGGAACCGTTGATGATCGTGGTCTTGGGTTTCATCATCGGTACCATCGTCATCGCCTTGTTTATGCCGTTGATCAAACTGCTGGAAGGGTTGAGCAAGTGATCTTTCTTCTCTCCTCTCCCCCGTACTCAGGGGAGAGGAGTGCAAGAGACACGAAGGAGACGCATATGAGTCGGTTCCAATCGCGCAGACAGATTCGTTCGGCTTTCACGCTGATTGAGCTATTGGTGGTGATCGCCATTATCGCCATCTTGGTGAGCCTGACCGCCGCCGCCGTGATGAAGGTACTGGGCAATATTCCGAAAGTGCAGACCAGCACGGAGATCGGCGAGATGGATCAGGCCATGGCATCCTTCATGGCGGCTTACGGCCTCCAAAGCCCTCCGCCGAGCATGTTATCGATACACGAGAATGGCGCTTACAATCCGACCGCTAATCCACTCGATGCCGTCACGGTCAAATTCTTCCAACGATGTTTCGGGAAAACCTTCAACGTGTTCGGACCCCACGATTGGAACGGCGACAGTAATACGAACGAATCTTATATTCTTTCCGGACAACAATGTCTTGTCTTCTACCTCGGCGGCATCCCCACTTATACCACCAACGGCACTATCGGCATGACGGGGTTCGCCATGAATAATGCCCACCCCGCAGCCCCGACTCCCGGCTCGACTCGCAATGGCCCCTTTTTCAATTTCAAATCTTCAAAACTCGTCCTTGTGAACAACTTCCCGGTTTACATGGACCCCTGGAACGCCAAGCCAAAGCAGTCGGCCTATGCCTTTTTCAGTTCGCAAGGCAAGGTCAACGGTTACAATGCGATGGATTGTGGTGGCGTGGCCTATCCCTATTACCAGCTCACGACCTCGGGGTTGCCCGACTACGCCAACAATAATCGCTATCAGATTATCTCGGCGGGACTGAACGGCATTTTCGGCGGTACCACGAATCACACTGCCTACGGTGTTGCTTGGAATCCCGCCGGCGGTGCGACCGGCGCGGGGGCGGACGATCAATCGAATTTCTCGTCGAGTATTCTCGGCGCGGGACAGCACTAAGAGTCTGTCCGGTATGATCCTCTCTCCCCAGAACTTCACGGGAGGAGAGGGCATACGAGACAGTGACTAACAAACGACGAGGAGACTTTACGATGCCAAGGACTCGCCGAACCGGTTTCACTCTGATCGAGTTGCTGGTAATCATCGCCATCATCGCCGCCTTGATGGCGCTGACCGCTTCGGCCGTGATGAAGTATATGGTTGTGCAGCAGATCAACAACACGCAAACGACGCTCAACAAGGTGCAATCGGTTCTAAACCGCCAATGGTCTGCTGCCAAAGACCAGGCGTGGAAGGAGGCGATCCCCCCAGCGGTTGAGGCTTACATTCAAGCGAACCTAGCGGGTACGGACGCCAACGTCATGGGCCGCACGCGAGTGATCTACGTCAAGCTGCGGATGCGGCAGTTGTTTCCGATGAACTTCCACGAAGCGATCAACCCCGCTCCGTTGCCCCCGATTCAGGGGTACGTGACGTATCTCAACCAATTGGGCATCACCGGAACCACCGGTGCCAATTATGAATCAGCCGCTTGTCTCCTGATGGCGCTGCAACGCGCTCAGAGCGGCGGCGGAGTCGATTCGGCAGATCTCGCGAGCGGCGGTTCCTCCTCCGCGTTCGCTCTGCCTCCTCCCAATAATGGGAGGAGCATCCGCGCCTTGGCCGATGCTTGGCAACAACCCTTGCACTTCACGCGCGTACCCGCCGGATATTCCGTCATCAATCCGACGTATCCCGCAGGTACGACGGGTATCAACGATCCCGGCGATCCGCAGGGCTACCTCAATGCCGGTGGCTGGCCGAAGACTGCGAATACTCAACTGTTCACGGCTTTGACTTTGCAACCCCTAGCCGCTCAAAATAGCTCCTTCAAACTGCTGCCTATGGTTGCCTCCAGCGGGCCGAACAGAAAAATGGAAGTCGATACGATTTGGTTTTCGGGTGTGCCTATTGACGACCTCTTTAGTAATCCCTAATCGCGGACGGAGATTTCGGTCATGTTGATTTGCCGATCCGTGCAGCGCCGTGTCGCCTTCACACTGATTGAATTGCTGGTGGTGATTGCGATCATCATCGTTCTCGCCGGCCTTGCTGCCGCCTTCATGCCGCGCGTTCAGGATAGTACGCGATTGTCCAGCGCCATCGATCAACTCGAGCAATGGCTGCTGACGGCGAAGATGCGCGCCAAGCGAGACGGCTTGGCCACAGGTTTGCGACTTATCCCCGATCCCGCTGATCCGACCATGTTCACACAGTTCCAGTATGTCCAGCAGCCCGATCCTTTGTCGGGTGGCACGTCTGTGGGGGCGGGGGCCTTTAACGGCGGCTATTGTGCTTCGGCGACGGCGACGGCAACGGGCACGATAGTCACCTTTGGCAAAGTCGATTTCAGTTTAGGGGGGCTTCCCAATCAGTTGGAGTGGCTCGTTCAACCGGGCGATTATTTTGAACTGCGAAACGGCGGTGGAGTTCACTACATCTCCACGGTTTCTCCCAATGCGGTGATGGTCAGCCTTGCTCAACCTATTTCCCTCACCTCGCCCACGGCGAATTATCGCATCCTGCGCCAACCCCGTCCCCTGATCGGCGAGAACCCGCTGCAGATGCCCGGTAATCTCGCGGTGAATCACAACCTCAGTTACATCCAACCGAATATCACGGGCACGGCCTACGACGTGCTATTCTCGCCCTCTGGCTCAGTTGTCGGAACGAATGCCGGCTTAAGCAAAATCTTTCTTTATGTAAACGACCTGACGGAAAGCCCTGTCGACCCCGCTCGTTCGGGAATCGTCGCCGTGCAGACGCTGACCGGATACATCGGAGCCTACAACGCGGCATCCCCTCCGCTACCGCCCTACTATTACGCCAACCAGGGCGTCGGATCGGGATTGTAGAAGATCTTTTTTGGCGAGCGGAGGGTCGCGAGTCCCCCGTTTCTCGCATCGAGCTGGAGGTTTATCGCCTCCCTCGCCGACAGAGGAGACACACATGATGATATGCCGTCCTGCCGTTACGCTGATGGAAGTGCTAATCACCATGTTCATCATGGCCATCGGTATGTTGGCGTTGCTGGCGTTGTTCCCCGTTGGCGCGGTCAGCATGGCCCAGGCGCTCAAGGACGACCGCTGCGCCAGTTCAGCTAACATGGCAGAGCAAGTCGCCATCGCCATGAACGTCCGCCACGACCCGAACGTGGAAGCCGCCTTAGCAAACGGACCCGTCTACGTCGATCCGTATTTCGCCGCGGTTTTTCCCCAATTGGGGACCGCTGCGCCGTTCATCACGCGAACCGGGGTGAGCTACGCAACTAACCAACAACTGATGGATCGCTGGTTCACTCTGCCCAACGACATCAACTTCCATAGTTCCGGCATCCCCGAGATGAGCGCCGGAATCGTGGAACGCGGGCGAGAATATAGTTGGGCGTATCTTTTGCAGCGGCCCCAAGCGAACAATGACCAGCTGGTCAATCTCACCGTCGTCGTCTACCGCAAGCGTCCCACTGCGGTTCCGGAGAAAGAGCAGACTTACTCCGCAGCCGGCGTTCAGAATGGCAGCGGCCTGGTGTTAACCTGGAATCCAGCTACCCAATCGCCAACCCTCAAACGCGGCATCTGGCTCTTGGACACGACACCCACCAATAGCAATGCGTTCTATCGCGTCACCAACGTCAGCGATAGTATCTCCGGTCAAGCGGCGTTGGACGTACAGCCCAACTTGGCCAACAACGTCTCACAAGTTGTCCTCTTGAACGATGCGGCCGAGGTTTTTCAAAAGGGAACGAGCTGGCGACCGTAAGAATCGGTTGGCCAAAGCGCGGGGCGGAGGGTGGGTAGTATCTCATTCGGGCCGCAGCTAGTCGATATCGAAATCAGTGGGAGCATTAAACATGCGACGCCGACCTGCATTTACCATCGTGGAACTCCTCGTGGCCATGGCATTGATTCTATTTATCATGGCCATTCTCTCGACCGCGTTCACGTCCGCGATGACGACTTTTCGCAATTTGAAAGCCGTCGGCGACATGGCCAACAAGTTGCGCTCCGTAACTACCTTGCTTCAACGCGATTTGGCCGCAAGTCACTTCGAGGGCGACAAGCGTCTCAGCGATCCGAACTTCTGGGTGAATGGCCCGCCGTCTCAGGGGTATTTCCGCGTCTGGCAGGGCACCGCGCCGAACACAGGCGGAAATATATTGGAGGGACTC
>JAJXWW010000131.1 GCA_021781415.1 Planctomycetota bacterium | reverse complement strand
CGTCTCGGGGCGAGCGTCCTTTCGACCGACGAACGGATTGTCCTTCGGCACCGAGTAAGACTTGCCTTCGTCGGGGTGGTCCACATCGAGGCGCAACACTTTCGCAGTCAGTTTGCCGAGATCTTGCCCGACGACATTGGTATCCGAATCGGAAGTGCCGTCGCCGGAGGTGACGTAGAGCATCCCGTCCTTTCCGAACGCCAGCGCGCCGCCATTGTGGCCATCCGACGCCCATTCGAGGATCGTCGCCTCCGACTTCGGATCGAGTTTGTAGGGCGATTTGCGCTCCATTGTATAACGGAGAATGCGCGTCTTCTTCTGGGCGGAAGGAGCCGAGGAGGGGCCGTTCATGCCAATATAAACGTATCCATTCTCTTTGAAATGCGGATGGAATGCGAAACAATACGCCGTGCCGTCGAGGTCGAGGAGCGTCTCGGTCTGTTCCGCGCCCGGGTCGTCCTTGAAACGGAGGATGGTCGTGCGTGCATACGGCGCGAGTTGCGTCACTACCAACAACCGATCGCTGCCGGGTTGATGGGCGACGGCGACGGGGAAGTTCAGTTTGAGGTTCGGGTACACCCGGCGAACGCGATAGGGGGGCGGCGGTTCCGGAGAGCCGACCACATGCGAGGTCGTGAGCGGAATGCGCCGCTCGATGCCATAAGGCTTGGCCGTCCCCCGACCGTTTGCCCCTCTCCCCGGAGGGGAGGAGGTTTGGGGTGAGGGCCCGACGAATTTCAGAGTGGCATAGTCTTCGTAGTGGTGAAAGTCGGATCGCCCCCGTGCTTTCAGCGGTGCGCACGTGGAGAGTTCCGGTCCATCGAAATCGACGGAGTAATCGTAGCGGCAAAGGGCGAATTTCCAGTTTTCACCGATCTCCGGTCGTCCCCCGGTGCGGAGAAAATCGCTCCACGGAATGCGCCCTTCGACCGACCAACCTCGATCTTTGTCTTGCCAGCGATTGAGCGTGCCGCGCAGGTGGACTCTGGTTTCCAGATGAAAGTCGCAGTCGCTCTTAAAACGCTGGTAGCCACCGGCTCCTCGGCGCGGCAGAAACATATCCATCACCGTGCCGGCCGCGTTGACTTGAAACTCGTAATAGCCCGGCTTGTCCTCGGCGGGTTTGAAAAACAGTTCGTAAACATCGTTGTTCCACGTTTGGCCATCGTGTTCCTTCACGTCGGCATAGAGATCCGCATCCTCCATGTCCGCGAAGAAATAGAGATATTCGCGGTCCCACAAAAGTCGCGCCTTCGTCGCCGTCTTGGCGGCGCGCGCTTTCTCGCCGAGCCAGGGCAAATAGAAACGGTCGATGACTTGAGCCTGCGCCCAAGCGGTTTCGTCGTCCTTGCCATCGAGTTCGATCGGCGTCGCCGTCCAACGGCATTCAAACGCGGTCGGGGGCGGCACAAACGCTTTCGGACCATCCGCCGGGCTTTCCTCGCTCTTGAGGGAGAGCATCAGACCGAGTACCGGCAGGATCGGGAACAACCCTCGTCGTAACCACGGAAAGCGATTCATGCGAGCCACCTCAATTCGGAGTGATTTCGAGTCTCTCTTTACTGTTTCTATTCGAGGTCGCTTCGGCAAGCGCGATCTTCTGCCGTGCCGACGCTTTCTCATCGGTTCGCCGCGACGCGGAGACGGAGCGCGACTGGCCGGACTCCACGCTTCCCTTCACCCTCGTCCACGAAGTAGTCCCCTCAAGTTACCAAGATTGCGGGACATGAGAAGCGAAAACGACTACACTTCCACCAATTCGGCATTATCGTCTTGGCACTCGATTTGCTCGCTCGTTGAATAATGTTGGAAGCCTCACTCCGCTCTGTCTGGAAGGATTGTTCGATGACTCTCGTATCGACGCACGATTTGCCCGATCGCCTACCCTCGCGGCTCATCATCGAAGGGGTGCAACCGGAAATTGACGGCGGGCGCTTTCCCATCAAGCGCGTCGTCGGCGAAGAAGTGAGCGTATCGGCGGACATTCACGCCGACGGCCACGATTCCCTCGCGGCGGTTTTGCGTTATCGACGTTCCGGCGAGTCGGAGTGGAGCGAAGCGCCGATGCAGGCGGGGGCCAACGACCGTTGGACGGGACATTTTCTTGTGACACAACTGGGCGTCTACGAATACACCCTGCAAGCCTGGGTCGATCGCTTTGCTTCGTGGCGGCGCGATTTGTCGAAGAAAGTCGATGCGAACCAGGATGTGGCCAGCGAGTTGTTGGAAGGGGCTGCGTTGGTTCGGCGAACGGCCGAGGGCGTGCGCGGGGAAGAAGGCGAATGGCTGCGCGAGTGGGCCGAGGCCATGTGCAAGGACGACGACCGAACGGCGAACATCGAAGCCGCGCTCGATCCGCTTCTCGCCGCCGTGATGGCGCGTCATCAGGAACGCGGCGGCGGCGTCGAATTCGATCGCATTCTCCGTGTGCGGGTCGATCGGCAGCGGGCGCGTTTCGGCGCGTGGTACGAACTGTTTCCTCGTTCGTGTGCCGCGGAGCCTGGACGGCACGGCACGTTCGCCGACGTCGAGAAGCGGTTGCCCGAGATCCGCGCCATGGGCTTCGACGTTCTCTATCTGCCGCCCATTCACCCCATCGGCCATGCCTTCCGTAAAGGACCGAACAACAGTCTGAACGCCGGTCCCGACGATCCCGGCAGTCCGTGGGGCATCGGCGCGGCCGAGGGCGGACACACGGCGGTTCATCCCAATTTAGGATCGCTTAAAGACTTCGAGCGTCTCGTAAAAGCGGCGCGGGATTGCGGCATCGAGATCGCGATGGATGTGGCGTTTCAATGTTCGCCCGACCATCCTTGGGTGCGCGAGCATCCCGGCTGGTTTCGCCATCGGCCCGACGGCACCATCAGATACGCCGAGAATCCGCCCAAGAAATATCAAGACATTTACCCTCTCGATTTCGAGTGTTCCGATTGGCAAGGACTGTGGCGCGCCTTGCTCGACGTCGTCTCGTTTTGGTGCGAGCGCGGCGTGCGCATCTTCCGCGTGGACAATCCGCACACCAAGCCGTTTCGCTTCTGGGAATGGCTCATCGAGGCGATTCAGTCGCGCTATCCCGAAGCCATTTTCCTCGCCGAGGCGTTCACGCGGCCCAAGGTGATGCGCTATCTCGCCAAGTCCGGTTTCACGCAATCGTACACCTACTTCACCTGGCGCAACAGCAAACACGAATTGACCGAGTATTTCACGGAGTTGACGCAATCGCAGGCACGCGAATACATGCGGCCCAATCTGTTCGTCAACACGCCGGATATTCTGCCGGAGTATTTGCAATACGGCGGACATCCCGCCTTTCACATCCGCCTCGTTCTCGCCGCCACGCTCGGTGCGACCTACGGCATCTACGGGCCGCCCTTCGAGACCTATCAGCACGAGGCGGTCAAGCAAGGCAGTGAAGAATATCTCGACTCGGAAAAGTATCAAATACGCCATTGGGAGTGGAATCGTCCCAATGTTTTCCGCGAGTTTATCGCGCGCGTCAATGCCATCCGGCGCAACAATCCGGCACTGCATTCCAACGACCGTCTCCGCTTTTATGCGACCGACAACGAACAAATCGTCTGCTACGGTAAAACGACGCCGGACCTATCCAACGTCATTCTCACCGCCGTCAATCTCGATCCGCATCACGTGCAATCCGGCTGGGTGCGCATCCCGCTGCACGAGCTGGGGTTGCAGGAGGGCGAACCGTATCAGGTTCACGACCTCTTGACCGAAGCACGCTATCTTTGGAACGGCGAATCGAACTTCGTGCGGCTCGATCCTCATGCCTCGATCGCGCACATCCTGCGCCTGCGCAAGCGCGTTCGCAGCGAAAGGGACTTCGACTATTTCGATTGATGCGACACGGACAGACGGATACGGAAAGGGAGGCCAACCCGATGATCCCCACTCTCACGCTGGCGGGCGGCTGGGAATCGATCTTGGAGGGCGCGGCGCGCGCGGAGTTGGAGCGCGACGTGCTACCGAATTACCTGCGGCAACAACGCTGGTTCGGCGGCAAGGGGCGGCAAATCGACTCGGTGCGTTGTGTCGATTGGGGCGAATGGCCGGCCGGCGCTACGCGCGTCTATCCCGTCTTGCTCGAAGTCAGCTTTCACGACGGCAAGAGCGATCTGTATTTCCTACCCTTGGGGGTGACTATTGGAACTCCGACCGGCGATCTGCTGCCTTTTGGTCCGCCGTGGGCCATTGCCCATTTGACGGGTCCTCGGGGATCGGCGCTATTGCACGATGCCTTGGCCGACGAAGCGACCTGCGCATCGTTGCTTTCGGCGATCGGCTCGGGACGCGAGCAGCCCATGCGGCGAGGCCGACTTCGCTCGCTGCAGACGGAAGCCTACGCCTCGCTACGCGGCGCTTCGCAGCCTCTCGCCGTATCGCACGGCGCTGCCACTTCGAGCAATACGTTGATACGATTGGGCGAACGCTTGCTATTGAAGGTGTTTCGCCATCTGGATTGGGGGATTCATCCCGATGCCGAGATCGGTCGGTTCCTCACCGAAAGCCACCGCTTCGACCGCATCCCGACCATGGCGGGCGCGCTGGAATACCATCGCTCCGACTCTCCGCCCATTACTCTGGCGATACTGCAATCGTTCGTCGTCAATCAAGGCGACGGTTGGAAGCACGCGCTGCAGGAACTGAACCACTATTATCGGCGCGCTTCCGCGCTGCCGTTCCTTGAGCCAGAGCGGCGCGGATTGCTCGAACTCGCCGCCGCCGCGCCGTCGCCGCGGGTTCTCGAAGCGCTGGGCGAGTATCCGCGCGCCGCCGCGGTTCTCGGTCGACGCACCGCGCAGATGCACCGCGCCCTGTCCTCGGACGGCGACAATCCCGATTTTGCGCCCGAACCCTTTTCTCCGCGAGACGCCGTCGCACTGCGTCAAAGCCTGCGCGATCAAGCGAACCACGTCCTCGCCTCTTTAGGCGACAATTTAGATCGACTACCTGCCGATGTTGTCCTTTCGGCTCGGCAGCTTTTGGAGCAAGGCGTCGACTTGGCTCGCAGCGTGGAGCTTGGCGTTTCGGATCGGGTCGGAGCGACCAAGATTCGCTGTCATGGCGACTATCACCTCGGCCAAGTGTTGCGCGTGGACGACGATTACTTTCTCCTCGATTTTGAGGGCGAACCGGCTCGGACCTTGGCCGAACGCCGAGCCAAGCAATTGTCGTTAAAGGATGTGGCCGGCATGGTGCGCTCGTTCCATTACGCCGCCTACGCCGGCCTGTTCTCTTTCTCCGAAAACCGCGCTGACGCCTTCGTACATCTGCTGCCTTGGGCCGAGTTGTGGTATCAATGGGCTGCCGCCGCCTTTCTTCGCGCCTACCGAAAAGATGCCGAAAGCGAACCGTTTTGGCCCAACGACGGCGAGACGGCGGAAAGGCTGCTCGATGCCTTCCTGCTCGACAAAGCGTTTTACGAGCTAAATTATGAATGGAACAATCGCCCCGAGTGGGTTCGCATCCCCCTGCGCGGCATCCTGGCTCTGCTAAAAAAAGGATCGACGTTGTGATGAATGCCACGTTGAGCGACTTTGATGTCTATCTCTGGTCGGAGGGGACGCACTATCGCGCCTACGAAAAGCTGGGCGCGCATCCGACGGTGCGGGACGGTGTCGCCGGGACGCATTTCGCCGTGTGGGCACCGGACGCGCGCGCGGTGTCGGTGGTCGGCGACTTCAACGGTTGGCGGCGCGGCGTGCATCCGATGCGCGCGGTGGGTTCGTCGGGCATCTGGGAGTGTTTCCTACCCAACGTCGGTCAAGGCGCTCTCTACAAATACGCACTCGTCTCGCGCGTCGCCGATTACGTCGTGGAAAAGGCCGATCCCTTTGGTTTTGCCGCCGAGATTCGACCGCGCACGGCCTCGAAGGTTTGGGAACTGGCGGGTTATACATGGAACGACGGCGAATGGATGGCGCGCCGCCGAAACGCGCACGCGCTCGATGCTCCCGTGGCGATTTACGAAGTGCATCTCGGTTCGTGGCGGCGCGTGGTGGAGGAAGGCAATCGCTGGTTGACGTACCGCGAGGCTGCCGTCCAACTCGCCGATTACGTCCATCACATGGGCTATACCCACGTCGAGTTTTTGCCGTTGACCGAACATCCGCTCGACGCCTCGTGGGGTTATCAGACGGTCGGCTACTACGCTCCCACCAGCCGCTTCGGCACGCCGCAAGATTTGATGTATCTCATCGACGTGCTGCATCAACGCGGCATCGGCGTGCTTCTCGATTGGGTACCGGCCCACTTTCCGCGCGACGAACACGGACTCGGCTATTTCGACGGCAGCCATCTCTACGAACACGCCGACCCGCGCCAGGGCGAACATCCCGATTGGGGAACGTTCATTTATAATTATGGCCGCAAGGAAGTCGTCAATTTCCTCATCGGCAACGCTCTCTTCTGGCTGGACAAATATCATATCGACGGTCTGCGCGTCGATGCCGTCGCCTCAATGCTCTATCTGGATTATTCTCGCAAAGAAGGCGAATGGACGCCCAACGAATACGGCGGGCGCGAGAATCTGCAAGCCATTGACTTTCTCCGCCGCCTCAATGAAACCGTTTACCGCGAATATCCCGACGCGGTGACGTTCGCCGAGGAATCGACCTCGTGGCCGCAAGTGTCGCGCCCCATCTATTTGGGCGGACTGGGATTCGGCTATAAGTGGGATATGGGATGGATGCACGACACTCTCGATTACATGGAACGCGATCCGATCCATCGCAAGTATCATTACAATCGTTTGACATTCCGCATGTTGTATGCGTTCGGCGAAAACTTCGTGCTGCCTTTGTCTCACGATGAAGTCGTCCACGGCAAACAATCGCTGCTCTCGAAAATGCCCGGCGACGACTGGCAGAAGTTCGCTAACCTGCGCCTCCTCTTCGGTTACATGTACGCACAACCCGGCAAGAAACTCCTGTTCATGGGCTGCGATTTCGGCCAGCGAAACGAATGGAACGCGGAAGTAAGTCTCGATTGGCATTTGTTGGGCCTGCCCTTGCATTCGGGCTTGCAGCGCTGGGTGCGCGATTTGAACACCTTTTACCGCGGCGAACCGGCCATGCACGTTTTCGACTGCGATGCCGCCGGCTTCGAGTGGATCGACTGTTGCGATGCGGAAACGAGCGTTGTCAGCCTGTTGCGCAAAGGCCATTCGCCCGAGGATACCATCGCCATCGTCGCCAATTTTACTCCGGTCCCGCGTCACAACTATCAGATCGGCGTACCACAAGGCGGCTTTTGGATCGAGATTCTCAACAGCGACGCGCCGCTCTATGGCGGTAGCGGTCAAGGGAATCTCGGCGGTGTCGAGGCCGTTCCAGTCCCCTGTCACGGACGCGATTACATGCTGACCATTACCGTTCCACCCCTCGGCATGGTCGCATTCAAACGAGGAGGATAGGGGTTTCGGACGCAACCCCTCGGAGCCGGAAGCGTAAGCGACGGCAAAACGAACCGTCGCTCACGCATCCGGCTCTGACGGTGACGCATCGAACTTCTATAATCACCGCAGACCAACCCACCGCCATCCTGCGAGGAGATACATCGTGCGTGCCAATCCCGTCAAACAAGCGTTGAAGTCCGGCAAACCATCCGTCGGTACCTGGCTATCTCTGGGCAGTATCGTGGCTTGCCGATTCCTGGCCCGTACCGGCTTTCCCTGGCTGACGGTGGACATCGAACATACGCACGTCGATTGGGAGACGGCCACGCATATGTTTGCCGCCATCGCCGACGCCGGCTGCGTGCCCTTGGCGCGCGTGCCGGCCAATCGCCACGATCACATCAAGCGCGTTCTCGACAACGGCGCGCACGGCATCGTCGTGCCGATGGTCAACACGAGGCAGGAAGCACTCGACGCCGTCGCTGCGGCGCGCTATCCCCCCCTCGGCACACGCAGTGTCGGCGGCAGCGTACACGCGCTCAATTTCGGGACAACCTCCGTCGATTATTTCCAAAATGCCGATAAAGAGATTCTTATTGTCTTGCAATGCGAGTCGCCGCAAGGAGTCGAGAACGCCGACGCCATTTGCTCGGTACCGGGCGTCGATGCCTTTTTCATTGGACCGAACGACTTGGCGGCCAACATGAGGAGCAAAGACGGCAAACCGCCCAGCGCCGAGGCGACGGCACAAGCGATGAAACACGTCTTGGCCGCCTGCAAGAAAAACGGCGTCGCCGCCGGCATTCATTGTTTCAGCGTCGAAGAAATACAGACGCGCATCGAGGAAGGTTGGCAATTCCTGGCCATCAACAGCGAACTACGCATGATGCTCGAAGGCGTCAAGAACGTGCTGGATCGTTTGGGCGTCAAGCAAGAAGCGCCGATGGCAAAGTATTAATCGCACTACCAGCCCGGAGCGCGAGCGACGGGCTTGGGTTCCCGTCGCTGCTGGCTCTATCACCAGCCCGGAGCGCGAGCGACGGGCGAGAGCGCCCGTCGCTCGCGCTCCGGGCTAGTGACGATCGTGTTCGTGACGATCTTGAAATACGGGGTTATCGTGGACAAACGCAAACTTCTCATTCAACTCGACAGCGATCCGCAGCCGAGCGTGTTCGATCGAGTCGTCGCCTACGATGCCGGGGCCGACGTGGTGATGAGCTACGGCGGCGTGACGCCGGACGCCGTGCGCGAGATGGTTCACGGCGCAATTTTCACGCGCGGACCAAAGGATCTCCATCGCACGGCCCTCTTCATCGGCGGCAGTAATGTGACGCTAGGTGAACAACTATTGGCCGAGGCGTGCAAACACATGCTGCCGCAATTCGGTCTGCGCGTGTCGGTGCTGCTCGACGCCAACGGAGCGAACACGACGGCGGCGGCGGCGGTGCGAGCGGCGGCGCGACATCTCGATTTAAGATCGACGAAGGCGCTGGTTTTGGGTGCGACGGGTCCGGTGGGGCAGCGCGTGGCGCTTCTGTTGGCGCGTCAGGGTGCGGAGGTGCGTCTCGGCTCGCGGCAAGAATCCAAAGCGGCAAAGGTGGCCGAGGCACTGCGGACCAAGATTCCCGAGGCGAAACTTGAGTCGGCGGCCGCCGATCCGTCGGGCGATCTCTCGTCGGTGTTGGCCGAGCGCGGGTTGGTGGTGGCCGCCGGCACGGCCGGCGCGATCCTCTTGCCCCAAAGCGCGCGGCGTGCCTGTTCCACCCTGCGCGTGGCCATCGACCTCAACGCCGTGCCGCCGTTGGGTATCGAAGGCGTCGGCGTCGCCGACCAAGGCGTCGAACGGGACGGCGTTCTCGGCTACGGTGCCCTCGGCGTCGGCGCTCTCAAGATGAAAATCCACAAAGCCGCCATCGCCCGTCTGTTCGAGCGCAACGATTGCATCCTCGACGCTGAGGAAGTCTACGCGCTCGGCGAGGGGCTAATGTCGTGACAGCGGACCAATGCGTGCGGATATTTCGGCGCAACGCCTACGGCCACGCACGATAGGAGAACGACAATGCAGCATCCAGACGTTCGTCAATCGCACGGTAGGATGATTCGGCGCGTCTTGAATTGGCTGTGCGCGATCCTCGCTTGCATGGCAGGCAGCGCGATTATGACCCGCGAACGAGACTGGGGCTACATGCTTAACATGACCTCGCCTTATCTTGTCTTGTTCCTCTGCTTGCTTTGGCTGGCCTTCACGAGGTGGCTCAAAAAACGCAAACAGTCCTCAATTCCCCTCTCCTCAGCTATCCTTGCAGCGGCTCACACGAAGTTCAATTCCGTCCGATCGAGCGAAGCCGTGCAGACGGACAATTCGGATGTTCAGAGGACGATTCCGAATGAGCGAACCGGGAACAAAGTCCCTTCGGTTGCCCCTAGCGAATCGAGCGAGCGCGGCCATCCGTATGCGAGGGTTCTCGCAGCGATGACCTGGCTTTGGTTCCTCGCCGCCCTTCCTTTTCTGACCGATGCCGCCTGCAATTTCCTCATGGCTGGGGTGTTGGCCATCTCATGGATGATCCTGGCGCTGGCTTGGGTTTGCGCTCTTCTAATGAGGCATTCTCTTCTAAATTCCGCGTCGGCGCGGCGCTGGTGGTTGTCGGCTGGCCTCGCTGGCCTTCTCGGTCTGCTACTAGTCTATACCGATTTGGGGTTACTTTTGCGGGTGGCGCTCTCGGAACGCGAGCTGAATGCCTACAACGCCGCAGTCCCATCGGGAACCAGGAACATTATACATTCCAATCGTCAAGTCGGTCTCTTCCTCGTGGATGGAACGGAAGAGATAAACGGCGTCGTTGTGCTATACACGAGTTCGAGTTTTCTGGATCGACACGGCGTCGTCTTCGTCCCGGACGGAGCGATTCCGCCGTCGGATCTCTCCACGAGGCATCTGTTTGGGCCGTGGTATAGCTTCCGGTGGAGGTTCTAGCTGGGCTATGTTCCCGAGAACGAGCGTCTGCTGGAGGGATTCCTTTGTCGACCCGGTCGGTAAGCCTCGCTCTCTCCTGAGGATGCTCACGACGAGTTCGACAATAGATAGCCGCGATTCCAGCCATTGTTGTATTATCGATACAGTGGACCTCAATTATCTCCTAAGTCGTCTCCGTTAACCCCCCTATACCAACGATGCTCGTGGAGAGGGGCGCACGGTGTCTCCGAACGGAGCCTGCATACGGACGAACTCGGCATCGACCAACAGTTCTTCGTCGAGCAGCGCTGGCAGATCACGCTGTTCCACTTCCGCGAACGGATCGCTCGCCGTTGGCATCTCGGCTTGCGTTTCACGGCAACGCCGCCGTAGAGCCATCACACGCGCTTTGCGTGCGATGCGCATAGCAACGGCGTGCAGCCACGGAGCCAAAGAGTCTGTAACCTCCAGCGCGTTAGCCTTGCGCAGCAAGACCAGAAACGCAGCTTGAAAGGCGTCCTCGGCATCGTGATCGTTGGCGAGCAAGCGTCGGCACACGCCCCAGACCAACGGCGCATGGCGATGCACCAGCGTCTCGAAGGCCGCCTCGTCGCCGCCGAGATGGCGATGCAGCAGATCGCCGTCCGTCGCATCGGCGGAGGAAAGCTCGTGGAACCGGCGCAAGTGTCGCAACAGGCTGCCGAGCGGAGCGTGTGGCATAAGAATCGTCCTCTGGAGGCACGGATATTTCTACCGTTATAGTGCCCAGCCGGACGAGGATGCGTACAGGTTTTTTCCACAGCGACCAGCGGCGTGGGTCAATCTCGCGCTAATTTTCGTGCGTTCAGGCGTTGCAAAGCCGCCTTGGCCTCGCGGGTCAAACGCGCCTCCGGAGCGCCCTTGCCCACTTCCTCCAGTATTCGCCTCGCTTCGGGCGTGCCGATGTCCTCCAACACGGCCACGGAGCGTAGCGATCGCAACAACTCCGGCTTCGTCACGGGGCCGCGCAGGCGCTCCAACAACGCTTGCACTCTCTTACGCACTTCCAGAGTCGGTTTATCTTCTAAAGCCTTTCGCAACGCTGGTTCGGCCAAGTCGCCAAGTTTTTCCAATTCCTCTTGCGCCTTCTGGCGCACGGCGAATAGCTCGCTATCCAGATCGGTCAGCAAGCGACGGAGGTGTTCGTGAGACAAAGGTTTGACGGGACTGAGCATGCCGCGAAGGAAATCGAGGGCGTCCTTGGTTTCGGTCATCGTCCAAATTGCGCGATAGGCTTTCGCTGGCTCGCCGACCAACGCCGACCATAGAGCATCGAGAGAACGGTTCGCCTCTCGTTTCTCCGACGGCCGCAGTGTCCAAAGGTAGCACTGAGCGTCTTCGCCGCACGAGAGAACGGTTCGGCTATCTGCACCGAAAGCGACCTCGATTGCTTTCTCCAGATGGCCGTTCCGTCGCAGCACTTCGCGGCCCGTGGCGACTTCCCACAAGCGCACACTTCCATCGCTGCCACTCGTGCTGAGCCATCTGCTATCGAGAGAGAAACTCAGACCCCTTACGTTCAACCCAAACCGTTCGCGCCCGGGATCGAAAGTCGGCCCTTTGGGCGCATCGGCGGCCTGGAAATGCGCGATCTCTGCGCCCGTCAGCGCCTCGCACAGATACACCGTCCCGAAACACATGCCGACAGCGAGGCGTTGACCATCCGGAGAACAAGCAATCGTGTTGATAACGCCGAGTCCATCGGGAGTGTCCGTGTTCAAGCGCACCTTCGTGAGGTTTTTGCCGTTGGCCGAATCGAGAAAATGTAAGTAGGGACCATCGGCGATCACCACAGATTTTCCGTCCTGCGAGAAAGCGCATGGGCCAAATCTCTTGCTCCAAAGTTGCTCGCCGGATGTTCGATCCCAGAGGCAAGCACGATAGTCAACATCCGCAACGAGTACGCGCCGTCCATCTGGACTCACACGCAGCGACCACAGATGACGAAAGTTTTGTCCCTTGCAATGCAAGACGCTCTGCGGTTCGCCGGAAGGAACCGCCCAGAAGTGAATAGCCCCATCGGCACGCGCTTCGGCGAGAGATTCTCCGTTGGGAGTGAAAGCTAGCTTAATCGTCGCCAAGCCGTCGCGCCGCAGAACGCGGTGCAAACGCCCGCTGCCTGCATCCCATAACTCCAGACGGCCGCGCGCATCGCCGACCGCGACGAGGCGTCCATCCGGCGAATAGGCCGAATATGTCCGGCCCGCATAGCCGGGCGGCTCAGACAATTGCCGGCCCGTCCGATGCTCCCAGCGACGAATCAAACCGTCCTCTCCAGTCGTCACCATCGTTTTCCCATCCGGCAACAGGTGAGCGCTCGTTACCTCGCCGAAGTGTTTGCTCAACAGCGGCATTTCCTTTCGGCCGGCGAGATCCCAACGATGAACCACGCCGGCCTTGGTTCCCAGCAACAGCGTTCGGCCATCGGTGGAGAACGACAGGCGATAGTCCCAATAATCTCTGTCTCCCACACGATATTTGGTCGAGTCTGGCAACGGGAAGGTAGCGCGTAATTCGCCGCTCGGAAAGCTGCGTATTTGTATCTCTTTATTCTTCTGATGGGCCACTGCCAGCGATTTACTGTCGGGGGAGAAAGCGATTCGATTTCCGTTGCCGTTGTAGGAGACCATCACCTTCAGAGGGTCCGCTTTCTTGCCCGATCGCGCGTCGAGAAAGGTAATTCCTCCCTCGGGTTCGATGCGGACGCAATAGCGCGTGTCGGGGGAGAGTAGAGTCACATCCTCTAAGGCAAGGCATCGGCTTTCCTTGTTGGCTTGCACCTGCCAGAAGCTCACACGCTTCGGACCATCGCTCAGGATGAGTTGTTCGCTATCCGGCGTGAACTGGCAGAGGCCGTGGCGATGATTGTGATCTCGTGGAAAGCGTGCGATTTCCTTCCCAGTGTTGACATCCCAAAGATAGGCGGCGTAGGAATCTTGGACGTAGGAGAGATACTTACCGTTGGGAGAAAAGACGAGACCGGGAAGGGAAAACGTATCCGAATCATCGCAATGAAGACGGCGTAGTGGTTTCTCTTTGGCAAGATCCCAGAGAATTACCGAGCCGCGCGAGGCCGTGGCGAGGATTTTGCCGTCCGGCGACAAGGCCGAATTATGGATGGCACCCGCATGACGCATTCGCACGCTGCCGAAACGGAACAACGCCCCCTCCGGCAAAGGATCACCATAGCGATCGAGGGCCGGCTCTCTTTGAATTGGCTCGGGTAATTCAGTCGGCTGGTTGGTTGCGGTGGTCGTCTCTTTGCCTTCGGTCGTGTGGAAAGCCGCCATGCCTCCGGCGAAGACGAGGCTCAGCGTCAACACCAGTGAGGCCACCGTCGTGCGAGTCAGCCAAGCGGTGCGAAGAATGCCTTGTGCCAACACCACGGCCATCGGCGGCGATGCCCCCGCCATCAAGGCCGACGCCAAGGCATGACGCCGGATCGTGTCCAATGTTCCGTACACCAACGCCGCACTCACACGCTCCGCCGTCCACACCGTCGCCAGAACCCCTGTTCCTACGCCCCGCGCCGAGAGTCGCTGCCGCAAGAGTTCCCGCGCTCGGCTCAAATGCCGCGACATCGACCCAACGGGATGGCCCAGTTCCCGCGCCGCTTCTTCGCTCGTCTTGCCCTGCAAATAACAAAGAATCAACACATCTCGATACTTACTCGGCAGAAGATTCAACTCTTCGTGCAGCAGAGAATGCGTCTCGCCGTCGTTGTCCGACGGCAGGAACGCTTCGGGCCGCTCTGAGGCGGCGCGACGATGCAAAACGGAGCGGCGAGCATTTTGCTCCTTCACATGGCGGGCGATCCGCGTGGCGACACCATAAAGGAAACTGGCCACGGATTCGCGGCGACGAATGGAGGCGGCACGACATGCAAGGACGAGAAACGTCGCCTGAAAGGCATCGTCGGCATCGGAGTCGTTGCGCAACTCCTTGCGACAGACTCCGAGAACGAGAGGACCGTGACGCCGAACCAGCGCGGCGAAGGCCATTTCGTCTCGCTGTTGGATGAAGCGCTCCAAAAGTTGACCGTCGGACGCCTCGCTTTTCGCCGAACCATCCAGACTCTGCAACCAACGCCGTAAGACCGTGCCGAAATCCGAAGAGGCCATCTTCGTCCCTCCCGCCGCATAGGGGAACCACTCTCTGAAGAATAGTGCTTCGTCGGCGGTGAGAAAATCGAAAATTCATCGGAGCCGCGGCTTTGCGTCTCAACGATTCTCCTCAGCGAATGAGTCGCCGCGGATTTCTTTGAGATACGCCCGGACGATCGGGGCGGCATTGGGGTATTTCTTTTCCAGGCAATAACATTTCACCGAAAGTGACGAACAATTGTCGTTTCCTCCCTTTGCATGAACGCATCCATCGTGGACGATCCCGACTACCGACGATTTAGGATGTCCTCAGCCGAGGAACAAGCGGATGCGGATGTCCTTCGTCAGCGCCAAACCACATACAATTGCGATGGACGCAGACCGAGAGAATCCGGTTCGCCGAGTTTGGCAAAGGTGTGATATGGTCCAGAAACGAAAGACTGCCGGCAAGTCTACCACGAAGACTTCTTCCGCCATAACGCAAGAGCGATTTCTTCGTCTCTATCGCATGGTGGAACTATTGGCGGCGGGGCCACATCCGCGCGAGAAGTTCATGCACGCCCTGCGCCTGGACTTGCGAGGATTCTACCGCGATCTCGAAGTGTTGCGCTCCGCGGGCGTCTCGGTTACTTCGACTGCGGGCCGCTATGTCTCGAACCAGAAGCCGGCCGATGCTTTGGCGCTGTTGCCCTTCCCCGACCCTCATCTTACCCTCGGCTCGGCCAGGATCTTGGCGAAAGGACGTACCGCATCCCATCGCGCCCTCGCCGAGCGCATTCGCACCCTGCTGCCGGATTGATGGTCGTCTCCTGGCGCTACTTTTCCTTAACGAGCTTAACATCCCCGCCTGCCGAAAGTTAACACCTCGCGCCCCTGCTTCCGAGACGATGCAAATCCGTCAATGGACAGAACCAATTCATTATTATGGAGTTGCGCATTACAGCTTAGCATTCTTCGATGGGACAACGACCGAGGCACGCCGAATGCAACATCCTCTGGAAACCACAAGCGCCCGAAGAGGAGTTTCCGATGCGAAGGATGTGGATAAAGTTTTGGGGCGACGAGCGCGGTTCCGTCCCGGCGACGGAGTGGATGCTCGTCGCCAGCATTTTGACCTTGGGCGTTGTCGCGGCGACACTTTTCTGGCACGGCAACGACGAGCGAGTCGAGGATGAACCGCCGGCACTGATTCGTTAATGGGACGGTCTTGTCAATAAACGAGACAGTCGGTTTAATCTCCACCTTGGGTCGTCCGACCCGGACAAGGAGGTCCGTTTGAAAACCGCTATCGTGATCCCCGCCCGTTATGCTTCGACTCGACTGCCCGGCAAGCCGTTGCTTCGACAAACGGGTAAATATCTCGTTCAGCACGTTTACGAGCGCGCTTGCCAGGCCAAGCTCGCTGACACCGTGGTCGTGGCCACCGACGATCCGCGCATCGTCTCGGCCGTCGAGAGTTTCGGCGGCCACGTCGTCCGCACGCGCCGCGATCATCCGAGCGGCACGGATCGCGTCGCCGAAGTGGCCGGTCAGCTCGATGCCGATCTGATTCTCAATCTTCAGGGCGACGAACCGCTCATCGATCCGAATAATCTCGACTTATTGTTCGATCTGTTGTCGCAGCATCCCAACGCCGACATGGCGACCTTGGCTACGCCGTTGCATTCTCTGGAACAGTGGCAAAACCCGAATTGCGTCAAAGTCGTCCGCGACGCCACCGGCCGCGCTTTGTACTTCAGCCGCAGCCCCATTCCCTATGTCCGCGATGGCAAACCCGATTTCACGTTGCGTCCGGCGCGTTTCCTTCTTCATGTCGGCCTGTACGCTTATCGCCGACCTTTCTTGCTCCGCTTGGCCGCCCTGCCACCGGAACCCCTCGAGCAACTGGAGAAACTGGAGCAACTGCGCGTCTTGGCTCTAGGTAATCCCATCCAGGTCGGCATTGTCGAACAGAACGGCTTCGGTGTGGATACCTACGAGGATTACCAACGCTTCGTCGCTGCTTATCGGCTCAGTCCGACCGTCCGCGCCGCCTAAGACACTGGGCTGAGAACAATTGTTCCTGACAAGCCGCGTTCATTTGGGTATATTGCGTGGGATGGCGAGCGGGTGGTGTCAGCCCCCTGGCTTGACTGAACAGGGGGGGCTGACGCTCTCCGCTCGCCTTGGGAATGCGATCCGAGATTACCTCACAAGACGACACTATGACGGCATCAGCCAACAAACAAACCAAACACATCTTCGTAACCGGAGGCGTGGTCAGCTCGCTCGGCAAGGGGCTTACCTCCGCCTCCATCGGCATGCTTTTGGAACACCGCGGGCTTCACGTCCGCTTGCAGAAATTCGATCCGTACATCAACGTCGATCCCGGCACGATGGATCCGTATCAGCACGGCGAGGTCTACGTCCTCGACGACGGCACCGAAACCGACCTCGATCTCGGCCACTACGAACGCTTCACCAATGCTCCGCTGACGCGCGATTGCAATTACACCACCGGGCGCATCTACGGTTCGGTCATCACGAAAGAGCGGAAGGGGGTCTACCAAGGGCAAACGGTGCAGGTGATCCCGCACGTCACCGACGAGATCAAGTCGGCGGTGCGGAAGTTGGCGGGGGACGACGTGGATGTAGTCATTACCGAGATCGGCGGAACCGTCGGCGACATTGAGGGGTTGCCGTTCCTGGAAGCGATCCGCCAATTCGCGCTCGATGTCGGGAAGAACAATTGTTTATACATCCATCTCACCCTCGTGCCTTATCTGAAGGCGGCTCAAGAGGCCAAGACCAAACCGACGCAGCACTCGGTCGAGCAGCTGAGGCGCATCGGCATCCAGCCGGACGTACTCATCTGCCGCACCGAACACAAACTGATGCCGGAGATGCGCGACAAGATTGCAATGTTTTGCAACGTCGAACCGCGCGCGGTCATCGAGGAACGCGATAAGGAGTTCAGCATCTACGAAGTGCCCCTGAGCCTCGTGGAGAATCGGCTGGACGAGTTGATCGTCGAGAAGCTCGGATTGCGGGCACAGCAGTTGGACATGAACGGCTGGAACGCGATGGTACAGCGCATCATCAACCCCGCGCACGAAACCACGATCGCCGTGGTCGGGAAATACATCAAGCACCGGGACGCTTATAAATCCATCTACGAATCGCTGGATCACGCCGGCATCGCGCTCTCGACGCGCGTGGTCGTGCGGCGGATCGAGGCGGAAGAAGTGGAGCGCGAGGGAGCGGAAAAAGTTCTCGGCGGCGTCGATGGCGTCTTGGTCCCCGGCGGCTTCAACTATCGCGGCCTGGGCGGAAAGATCGAAGCCATTCGTTACGCGCGCGAAAAGCAAATCCCCTTCTTCGGCATCTGTCTCGGACTTCAGTGTGCCGCCATCGAGTTCGCTCGCAACGTGGTCGGACTTGAGGATGCGAATTCGACCGAGATGAATCCGCATTGCGCTCATCCCGTCGTCTGTCTGCTCGACGCGCAATTCTCGATCACCGATCTCGGCGGCACGATGCGCCTAGGCAGCTGGCCCTGCCATCTGGCCGAGGGCAGCCGCGTTCGCGCCGCGTACGGCAGCGAGTCCGTCCGGGAGCGACACCGCCATCGCTACGAATTCAACAATCAATATCGCCAACAATTTGCCGCCCACGGAATGATGTTTTCGGGAACTTCTCCGGACGGCAAGCTCGTGGAGATGATCGAATTGCCGGAGCATCCGTGGTTCGTGGCCGTGCAGTGCCATCCGGAGTTTCGCTCGAAACCGACGCAAGCCCATCCTCTTTTCCGCGGCTTTGTGGAGGCGAGCCTGAAACGGCGCGAAGCCAAAAAAAAAGCTGAGGCCGCTCGTTCGCGAGCGGCCATCCCCGTCTCGAACTGACTTAATCGTCCCAAAAATGAATAAAAAAAGGCGACCCGCGGGGGAGCGGGTCGCCGTTGCACGGGAGCCAAAGCCGGAACACGGAGAGGGTGGATCGGCAACCGGGGGAGGTGGCCATTCCAGGGCGCCTGCCCGATTCGCCGTTGTTGCGTCCGGGGGGACGGCCACACCAACGGCACGAACAAAAGTCGGGTCGGCCGCGTCCAGACGCCGCCGTTTGGGGCCGTCTGTCCGACCATCGCTCGGGGAAGCGACAGTCGCCCGGCTCCAGCGCCGTGCGTCCGGAAGACTCCATTTTTCAAAGCAACTGCCATGCCAATCGATTGGAAGCCAAGGAATATCTTCTCGTCTCTCGCCCTAACCAGTGGATACGCTTAATGTTGCGAATATCGACATGCGCCTACAACCGAACGCCGTCTTTGCGGAGAGACAAAGCCCGTTTGTAAAATGTGCCGTTCGTTCTTGTAAGAATTGCCGAACGTGGCAATAGGGAAACAACCTATCGGAGCCGGCAGGGTAAACGAGGGCAAAAGGGTAATCTCTCGCTCACTCTGCCGGCTCGGTCGGCTGCTTTCGCTCGCTCCAGATCGGACACTTATCGACGCTTTCCAATCGGGGAGATACTTGGGACCGAATCCTAACGCGATCCTACCATGGGCATGTGGGGAACGACGGTGGCGTTCGTCGGCACGGCAATGGGCGGCATGGTGCTTTCGACGGGCGGGGTGTAACCGCAACAGGAGCCGCACGGCGAGCAACACGACGAACAACCGCCCCAACAGCAGTGCCGATGGTGACAACCGGATGTCAGCGAGAGCAGCAACAGTGTCAGTGGAAGTAAGACGTAAGTAAAGCGCATGGGGAGGATCTCCTCTCTTCCTTGGAAGTACGGCCACCGGGTAGGTCGCACGCCACCGTCCTGGAGGCCACACGGACGCCGGCCGGACGATCCGAAACCGGATTGGCGGGATGGCGGACGATTGCGAGACGCGGCACGCGGACTCACGAAGCGCGCTCACGATCCACCGCTGTGATTATTCCCCCACCGCGACGAGAAGCAACAACTTGTGTGGGCTAAATCCGAAAGTAATCGGGCACGGCTGCGAAAGCCTACGACGAGAAGGACGTGAAACGAACGAAATGGAAGCGACAATCGATCCGATCGCGCGACCCTCGCCAGTCGAAGGTAGGCCGACCGAGTGTTGAAATCGAATTGTCGGCAATTGCTTCAAGAAATGTGTCTGGGACAGGACGAACAGAGGGGTTCGGAACCCGTGCCGTGGATTCCGAACCGGCCAGACTACGTCCCTAGCGTCCCGCGCAAGTCGGACAAGGTGCGGCGGGAGCATAGCTCGCGCCCACGGGAGCCGGGGGTGCGGGAACCGTGATCGCGCCGGCTGGCACGGCCGGGGTACTGTAGGGCGGCAGATAGGCGGATCGAGTGCCGCGGCAGCAACTGCATCCCGCACAGGCTACGACCGCGCCGGCCAACGCCGCGAACATCAATTGGCGTACATACATTGTTTGAACCCTCCTCCGAGACAGCGCGGCGGTCGAACTTCTCCACCGACGCCAAATATCCAACGGCCACCGCGACGCGCGACGGCTTTTCGCCGAGCCTCACTTACACGGTAGGTTGGCGCGCGGCGGCAATCAATGTTTTTTGCTCGATCCGATGGAATTTCTCGCATTTTTCCCGTCGATTTTGCCGTTTCCCTCGACTCTATCGACGGCACGGATCGTAACGGCTACCGGAATTGTGGGACCGAGGCGAAAGGCGGGAATTGGACAAGCTCTCGCTTGCGACCTATCCTTGTTTGACACTCTGTCCAAAATCAGATTCATGGGGTCGTGACGCAATGAGTGTGGAACGCGAACCGAATGCGGAACCCATTCCCGGTTACCGCCTCATCGAGCCGCTCGGCAGTGGCGGTTTCGGCGAAGTCTGGAAATGCGAAGCTCCTGGCGGCCTGTTCAAGGCCATTAAATTTGTATTCGGCAATCTCAATTCGCTGGATGTCGATAGCGCGCGCGCCGAACAGGAGTTGCGCGCGCTCAACCGCGTGAAAGAGGTCCGCCATCCCTTCGTTCTGTCGATGGACCGAATCGAAATTGTCGAAGGCGAGTTGGTCATCGTGATGGAAGTGGCCGACAAGAGCCTGCACGATCTCTTTCAGGAGTGCCTATCGGCGGGGCTCGTCGGCATCCCGCGCGACGCGCTGCTGCGCTATATCCGCGACGCCGCCGAAGCGCTCGATCACATGAACGAGAAGCACAATTTACAGCACCTCGATATTAAGCCGCGCAATTTGTTCCTCATCAGCGATCGCGTCAAAGTAGCCGATTTTGGATTGGTCAAGCATCTGGAGCGTTCGGGCGCTTCGGGTTTTCTGGGCGGCGTGACGCCTTTGTACGCGCCGCCGGAGACGTTCAGCGGAACCATCAGCGGGCGCAGCGATCAATACAGTTTGGGGATCGTCTATCAGGAATTACTGACCGGTCAGCGACCATTCAACGGGAAGAATGCCCGCACCCTCGCGCATCAGCATCTCAACGAAGAACCGGAGTTGCGGTCGTTGCCGGAGGGCGAGCGACCTATCGTGGCCCGCGCGCTGTCGAAAGATCCGGCGAAACGCTTCCCCAATTGTTTGGCCTTCGTCCGCGCCTTATTCACCGTGCATTCGCCGTCTCGTCCCGATTCGTTGCAGAACATCGTGCTAGGCCCGGAGGGAATGAGGCCGAAATCCATCTACGACACGATGGAAAACATGATGCTGGATCAGTTGCCCGGCGAGAATGCCGCCGATTCGCTGGCACTCGATCCCGCTCCAATTCCCAACGAAGAAATCTCGCAACTGGGCATGACCGTCGCTCAGCCGAATACCGGAGCGCTGCGCCCCACGGTCGTAATCGGGATCGGGTCGTTTGGCCGTCGCGCCTTGCAGGAGTTGCGCTGCCGACTCCTCGACCGTTTCGGCGACCTCGATAAAATCCCGCTCTTGCGATTCCTCTATCTCGATGCGGACGGCGACGCCGTCAAAGAGGCGACGCGCGGATCACCCGAAGTCGCCTTGCGCACCACGGAGGTGCAACATCTACCCTTGCAACCGGTGTCCCACTATCGTCGCCGCCAGCTGGATCAGCTGAGCGAATGGCTGCCGCGCGAGAAACTGTTTGCCATGCCTCGGTCTCTGAAAACGCAAGGGTCGCGCAGCTTGGGCCGACTTGCTTTCTCCGACAATTACCTCCGCCTCATCGCTCGGCTGAGGCGCGAGATTCAAACGGCTTGCCATCCCGACAGCATCTACCAAACCGTCAGTCAGACCGGCTTGGCGCTTCGTGATAATGTGCCGCGCATCTATGTTGTGGCGTCTGCCAGCGGCGGCGGCAGCGGGTTCTTCGTCGATCTCGGCTATTCGCTCCGCCGTCTCCTCACGCAGCTTCATCAACCGGAAGGGCAGGTATCGAGTTTTCTCTTCTGCGGCGCGCCGGACGATCCGGCGACTCCTTCCACCGAGTTAGCCAATCTCTACGCCACGCTCACCGAAGTCTATCACTTCAGCGATCCGGCGGTGCGCTTCGCGGCCCAGTACGGCAGCGACGGACCACGGTTGGTCGATGAGGGAGCGGCTTACGATTGTACCTACCTCTCGACATTGGCGCATCGAAGTCCCGAAGCGCGGCGTGACGCCATGGCGCACTTGGGCAGCTATTTGTTCCACGAGTTGACAACACCGCTGGGGGCGCGCTTGGAGCGAACGCGGCAACGAAAGGGAACCTTTCCATTTCGTGGCTTCGGCACGTTCGGCGTTTGGTTCCCGCGCGGTTTGTTGTTGCATCTTGCCGCCCGGAGTGCCTGTCAACGCCTCCTCGAACAATGGCAGGCCCCCGACCTCGATGCCCATGCCGTCATCTCCGACAAGCATCTCGGATCTCTGCTCGATCCGTTGTCTCCCGCGATCCTCGACGACAAGCCGCGCATCACGGCGCGCGATCTGCTCGAGGCCGCGCAAGCGCGCGTACTCGCCGACTCCGAGCTTCAGCCCGACGCTTTGGCCAATCGAATCTTGGAGTTGGCCGGACAACAATTGGAGAGTAGTCCGCGCGAACTCTTGACGCGCTTGCTGGCCGCCGTGGAGGAGCAATCGCAGCAGATGGTCGCCCAAGACGATCCAGGGGCATGGGCGCGGCAGGCGTTGACTCGGGTACAAGATTGGTTGGGAGGCGGCCTGCAACCGCCCGGCGTCACCAGCATCGGCCCCCAGCGCAAGAGCCGCTTGACGCGCGCTCTCGAGTGCGCGGCGGCCAAGTTGGCCGAGGAGTGGGATCAGCGATTCGGTGTCGCCATCGCCGGTCTGATCGAGCATCCCGGACGACGGTTGGCCCTCGCCGAGGCTGCCGTCCATCGCTTCCTGAGTTACTGCCGCGACGCGATGGAAGCGCACCAGCAACGCCTTCATCAGCAGTCGAATAAATCGCAACACAGCCAAAGGCAGCTGCAAAGCGCGCTAGACAACTGCATCGAAGGAACCGGCGGTTTTAGCTGGTTCGGCGGAAAATCGCGACGTCTGTTGCGCGTTTTCATCGACCATCTGGCCGCCTTTGCTCGCCAGTGTTTGGCCGAGGACACTTTGTCCGCCGTGCAACAGTTCTACGGATTTCTCCAAGGCCGGCTCGCCGATCGCCTGCGCGATCTGTCGTTTTGTCGTCAGCGCCTGCGCCATCTTCAAGAGACGTTGGCCGAATCGACCGGAGAGGCTTCCACTTCGTCGAACCCTTCAGCCGACGAATACTTCTCCCCGTCCAATGGCAACAGCGTCGTGGAACACAGTCCGACTCCGGTATTATCCACCGAATCGTTTTGGGCCTCGATCCGCGAATCCGCCACCGCGCGCGTGGTTCTTCCCGACGGCGTCAAAGATCTGGAAAAAGCGGCGCGACGATTTCTTGAGACCTTAACGGTCGATCATTGGACGCAACTCGACCAAGCCTTTCAAGATCAAGTGCTGTCGCAGCGCGACGGATTGCAAAAAGCGTTGCTCGGGACAACGGATCTGCTGCGCCACCTCATGACGCCGCTCATCACTCAAGCGGTGCATTGTCTGGGCAATCATTTACCGACAACCGATGTCGCACAAGTCGAGTTTTCCGTCGAGGATTCCAAGTCTCCCGCCTCGAATGCCTCGGATCTCCACGAGCGCATTCGCCGCTACTACGTCTCGGCGTCTCCGCCGCTCCGCACGACTCGGAACAAACGGCGCAGCGGCGTTTATGAGGCAGTCGGCGCGGGCGGCCCACCGCTCGACCAAACGCCCGTTTTGCCCGAACCCGTGCCGTCCTTCAAGGAAGACCGCTGTTTCTTACTGGTACCGGCCAGCGAATCGGGCAAGCGATTCGGCGAAGAAGCTCAGCGCGTTCTGGACGATTTGCAGTTGGTAAACGTGCCCGGTCAAGCCGATCTAATGTTCTGCCGCGAACAGTCCGACCTGAGTATCGAAGATCTCGACCGCATCTTGACCGCCAGCCGGGCCGCCTATCGAGACGCGGCCAGCGTTCCCCACTCGTCGCCCCACGCCCGCTTCGACATCCAAGATTGGATGCCGCTCGATCCTTGAGGCGAGTATCCTTATTTGGCTCTCCGCTTCCGCCTCCACAGGCGGACGCTGAGAATCCAAGAGAGCGCCAAATACCAGGCGGGAAAGAACAACGACACGACGGCGAGTCGGCGCGTACGATCGTCGGGCATCCACCAGATAATCCAGACCAATAAGAATGACCAAAGCAAGCCGAGTATCGCGGTGATGCGATTCAATCGTCCGCGCTGGCTGGGGTAGAGGTAGCGACTCGGCACGAACGTCAGTAGCGAGAACAAGACGAGCAACGCGACGGTGATCCAAGCCTCCAAGGGTTGCAAGACATACAGATAGAACGCCACCAGATTCCAATACGATGGGAAGCCGAGGAAGTAGCCGTCGTCCGTCTTGACCGACGTTTGACAGAATCCGTAGGCGCTGGCCAAAAGCGGCAACAACAAGATGGTCTCGCAGCCGGACGGCAAGAGCGCTGCGCGCCAAATAAGAAACAACGGCAAACAAGAGTAAGTGAGAAAATCGACGAGGTCGTCGAGCCGCCGGCCGTCGAACCCCGGCAACACTTCTTTGACGCGCACCCAACGGGCGAGCGTGCCATCGGTGGCATCGATGAGGGTGGCCACGAGCATGAGAAAGAAAATCCGGCGATTCGCCTCCGCGCCGCCCTGCACGAGCAGCACGGCGATGGCGGCGGCAGCGACCAGGCCGAGCGCCGTATAGAAATGAACGCACCAGCCCAGGAATTGCAGCCTGCATCGGGAGGAGACAGGCATCTCGCCGCTCGAACTCATAGACTAATCCTCTCGCCAAGAAATCTTCTTTGTCTTACCTTGTGTCGAGTAAATAATCTACTCCCTGTGCCTCACATGGAACCAAAAAGACAGGCGAAAGGTCTCAACCTTCCACTCATCATTCGGGGGATGAAATGAAACTTCGTTCGATCGCGGCCATGCTCCCCATCGTGGGCTTCGCGGGCCTGACAATCTACGCTCTGCGGTCTCCCCATCCCCACACGCCGTCGCTTCAGGCGGACGAAGTCCGCGCTAAGGAGGACAGCCGCCAACGGATGCTGCCGGGACTCGAACCGGGAGGGATGATCCGTTTGCCGAATCAATGGGCGCTGCAACCCGCCGGCAAACAGATTCCACTCGGCGACTTCCCCGTCAATCTCGCTCTGCACCCATCGGGACGATGGATCGCGGCGCTGCACGCCGGCTTCGGCACGCATGAGGTCGCCGTCGTCTCCCTGCAAGGCAACGCCCAAAAAATCGTATGCCGCGTGCCCATCGACCAGGCGTTTCAAGGTCTCTGTTTCGCGCCGGACGGCAAGTCGCTGTTCGCCAGCGGCGGCGAGCAGGAAGTCGTCCACGTCTGGGATTTTGAGGAAGGGTTGATTCATCGACACCGCACGCTGGTCATGGCAACTCCGCCGAACGTGTTCGTGCCCAGCGGTCTTGCCGTCGCCGAAAATGGCAAGACGCTGTGTGCCGCTGGGTTGTGGGGACATGCGGTTAATATCGTTCCCCTCGATAACCCCGAGGCACGCCGCACCATTCCAATGGGGAAAGACAGCTACCCCTATGCGTGCTTGCTCGATCCCAGCGGCAAGAGATTGTTCGTTAGCCTGTGGGGTAAATCCGCCGTGGCCGTGGTCGATCTGAAAAGCGGCAAGCGGATCGCCGAGAGCGGATGGAAGACCAAGAGCCACCCCACGGAGATGGCATTGTCTCTCGATGGCAGAACCCTGTACGTCGCCTGTTCCAACTCGACGCGCGTCTGCGTCCTCGATACGGAAAACGACGGGAAACATCTGCAAACCATCGACTGCGCGCTGCATCCCAGCGCGCCTGCGGGCAACACGCCGAGTAGCCTCTGTCTGTCTTCCGACGGCGCATTGCTTTTTGTGGCCAACGCCGACGCCAACAATATCGCCGTCTTCAACGCTTCCAAGCGCGGAGAAGCCCGATCGCTCGGCTTTATTCCCGCCGGATGGTATCCGACCTCGGTTCGCTTCGACGCCAAAGCCAAAAAGATCTACTTCGCCAACGGCAAAGGACTCAGCTCGCGCCCCAATCCCCAAGGTCCGAATCCTCTTCTGCCGCGCCGATTCCCGTCCATCGAACAGTACATCGGCAGGCTGTTTCAAGGCACGCTCGGCATTCTCGACATGCCCTCGCCGCGCACGCTGGCCGAACTCAGCAAGCAAGCGTATGCGTGCAGCCCCCTCCGAGCCGACTTCACGCCGACGGGCACATGGACCGAGGACAACCCCATCCCCAAAAAAATCGGCGACCCCAGCCCCATCAAGCACTGTATCTACATCGTCAAAGAGAACCGCACCTACGATCAAGTATTCGGCGACATGAAAGAGGGCAATGGCGATCCGAATTTGTGTCTATTCGGCGAGAAGGTGACACCGAACCATCACAAACTGACGCGGCAGTTCGTGCTTTTGGATAATTTCTACGTCGAGGGCGAAGTATCCGCCGACGGCCATCAGTGGACGATGGGAGCCTACGCCACGGATTTCGTCGAGAAGACTTGGCCCTTGTCCTATCGTGGCAAGCCGACCGGCAGTTCGATCAAGAACCTCAGCGTTTACCCTTCCGAAGGAAACTTCGATGCCATCGCGCGAGGCGCGGGCGGCTATCTGTGGGATCGTTGCGCCGAGGCCGGAATTAGCTATCGCAGCTACGGCGAGTGGGTCCAAGAGGGCGCGAAGCCCGGCGATCCGGCCAGTCCGCGCGTCGAGGCGCTCAAGGGACACATCGACTCGCAGTTCCACGGTTGGGATCTCAACTATCCCGACGTCAAGCGCGCCGAGCGCTTCATCGACGAACTGCATCGCTTTGAGCGCGACGGAGGGTTTCCTCGTCTGACGATCCTACGTTTGCCCAACGATCACACGTCGGGAACCAAAGTCGGCGCGCCGACGCCGCGCGCCCAAGTGGCCGACAACGATCTCGCCCTCGGACTCGTCGTCGAAGCGGTCAGCAAAAGCAAATTCTGGAAGGAAACGGCCATTTTCGTCGTCGAGGACGACGCCCAGAACGGTCCCGATCACGTCGACGCTCATCGCGCCGTCGCCCTGGTCGTCAGTCCCTATACCAAGCATAAATATGTCGATTCGACGATGTATTCGACGAGCAGCATGTTGCGAACGATGGAGTTGATCCTCGGTCTCAAGCCGATGAGCCAATTCGACGCGGCGGCGCGGCCGATGGTCCACTCGTTTCAAGGGACTCCGGACCTAACTCCCTACGAGCATGGTCCGCCTGTGGTGAACTTGATGGAGAAGAACAAGGCAACGGCGTGGGGCGCGAAGTTGTCGGAGAAGTTCGATTTGGCGAAGGAGGATGCCGCCGACGATCTGTTGCTGAACGAGGTCGTGTGGCGTTCGGTCAAGGGCGACCATGTGCCGATGCCCGCGCCGGTGCGAGCCGCCTTCGTCGTACCCCGTATCCAAGACGAGGACGACGATTAGCGGGCCATATCGGCTCGGAGTGCCGGCGAGGGGTTTTCTCGCCGGCGCTCCGAGCCGACGGTCAGAAGACGGTGACGAGAAGCAAACGAGCGTTCCACAGAAGCCAGCTGCGGTCGGAGTCGGCGACCTCCCCTTGCTTCAGGATTTTGCTCAAGCGTTGCTGTACGCTTTCGACGAGCTCGCGCTTCTTGTCCGTGAGCGCAAATTTATCGTGACGCTTCAAGGCTCGCGACACCAACTCGGCCACGGTGCGAACCTCTTCGAGATCCGGCGGCAATGGCTTGTCGTTCCACGACGGCGATTCGTCTTCATTGGCCAGACGCTTCAGCATGTCGCGGATATAGAGACTGATGCGCTGGAGCTTGCGATAATCGACGCGCTCCGGCAAGTCCGAGGGAGAGTGATAGTCGGGATGTTGGCCGGTGCTGAAGAACAGAAAGGGTACGTTGCGATCGCGGAATGGGCCGTAATCGCTGCGTGCGATGCGTGTCCCCACGAGGTCGGCACCGAGTCGGCCGATCTTCAACCCCTCCGGTGGCCGCGTCTTCTCAACCAAAGTCCGCAAGCGCGTCGAACACTCGCTGCCAAGAACGAAGACATATTCGTCCATGACGTTGGCCATCGAGCGTCCGAGCATGTCGGCGGTCAGACACGCTTTCAGTTGACGCAGCGGCATGGGCGGATGGGCGGCGAAGTAGGTCGATCCGCGCAACCCCGTCTCTTCTTGATCGAAGGACAAAAATGCGATCGTTCGACGTGGCTTGTCTTTTGTGAGCGCGAAATACTCGGCCACTTCGAGCAACATGGCGACGCCGGTGGCGTTGTCGTCCGCGCCGGGATAGAGTGTCTTTCCCTGCTTCCCCAGATGATCGTAATGGGCGCACAACAGAATCCACTCGTCTTTGAGTTTTGGATCGCTGCCGGGCAAGAGGGCACCGACATTGCGGCCGATCACGCTGGCTTTGTCGGTGCCTTCATTGAGGAGAGAAGGGATCGATTGATAATAGGAATCGCCAAAGGCCGGCCGTAATTTCAGCTTTTGGAAGGCATCGACGAGATGGCGCGAGGTCCGAGCCGCTCCTGGACCACGCCGGCCCAGAAACTCCGGCGAAGCGAGGCGATAGACGTGGGCGCGCAGCTCGCGTTCGTGAATGGCTGGGGTAAGCTCCGCCTCATCCGCTGCGGATATGTCGCCCGGATTCGCCATCCACAAGGACATCAATAGCCAAGCGCTCGCGGCCATCGTTCGCCTCCGATTTGCTAGGGCGAGAGGATTTTCGGGGAGCGAGAGCGTCCCCGCCAGCCGTATCTACCTCTCATTCTACCCTATCGTTGAAAACGGCACAAACCCGCTTGGAGAACGCTGGAATGCTGCCTACCATATTCCATAGGGAACGGAGTCTTCCCGTCGCGGGACGGCGTGGGAAGGCGAAATCTAACGGTGCCGTTTCCGCGCATGCAAAGGAGCATCATGGCGTTACGCACTCCCTTGTTCGATTGGCACGTCGCAAACGGCGGCCGCACGGTCGAATTCGGCGGTTGGGATATGCCCGTTCAGTACGGGAGCATCGTCGAGGAGCATCACGTCGTTCGCCAGGCGGCGGGACTGTTCGACATCGGACACATGGGCCGTTTGTCCTTTGTCGGCCCCGATGCCCTGGCGTTGCTCCAACGGATCTCTACGAATAATGCCGCCACGATGAAAAATGGGCAAGTTCGTTACGCGCTGATCTGTAACGAGCGCGGCGGCATCCGCGACGATGTGTTGGTCTATCGTTGGCCCGACGCATGGTCGATGGTTGTCAACGCATCCAACCGCGACAAAATCGTGAACTGGATTGCCCAATATACCAAAGGACTCGATGTCAACGTGCGGGATGAAACGACCGCAACGTGCATGATCGCCGTACAGGGACCGCAAGCCATGACGCTCTGTCGTGCCTTGACGGACACCGATGCCGAGCAATTGGCCTACTATTTTGCGACGGCGGCGCACTATCGAGGCCGGAATTGCATCGTTAGCCGCACGGGATACACCGGCGAGGACGGCATCGAGATTATCGCGTCGGCGGATCAGGGGCTTGAGCTATGGGAGGAGTTGATTCGCCGGGGAGCGAAGCCGTGCGGTTTGGGCGCACGCGATACCTTGCGTCTCGAAGCCGCCATGCCCTTGTACGGACACGAGTTGAGCGAAGACATCGATCCGTTCCAAGCCGGCTTAACTTGGGCGGTTAAGATGGATAAGGGCGAATTTGTCGGACGCGAGGCTCTCCTGCGGCGGCGCGAGGATGCGAGTCTGCCGCGCCGCGTCGGCCTGGAGATTCTAGGACGCCGTGCCGCGCGCGAAGGATCGACCGTCCTGTTGGAAGGCCGTCCCATAGGCCATGTGACCAGCGGCACCGTGACGCCGACGCTGAACAAGCCGATCGCCATGGCCTACATAGAGCCTGGCCACACGACGCCGGGAACCCTCTGCACGGTGGATGTGCGCGGCAAAATCGAGGAGGCGCGCGTGACGCCTCTACCGTTCTATCGCCGTCCCAAAGGATGAACGCTGTCCCGAAACCGCCCCGTTCGGCGGGGTATCCAGACCTACGAGAACCCACATGGACCCGAAAACACTCCGCTACGCCAAATCGCACGAATGGGCGCATTTGGAAGGCGACATTTGCACGGTTGGTCTGACCAAGTTCGCCGTCGATCAGCTGACCGACATCATTTTCATCGACCTGCCGAACGTGGACGATCTCGTCGCTGTCGGCGAAGGGTTCGGCGAGGTCGAATCGGTCAAAGCAGTTAGCGATCTCTATTCTCCGATAACCGGCGACGTGATCGCCATCAACGAGAAACTGGAGACCGATCCGACGTTGATTTCCAACGATCCCTACGGCAAGGGATGGCTCGTCAAGGTCAAGGTCGAGCCGGGTACGACGCTCGAACATCTGTTGACGCTGGAACAATACGAAAAGCAGATCGCGTCGGAAGAGCATTGAGCGAGACGAGGGGGGGGGCCATGAACATTCTGATCCAGCCGCCGAAGACGAAGTTAGAACCGGAACAACGCTTCATGTGTTGGCAAATCGGTTGGGAGGGCTACGAAAAAATCGTCGAGGCTCTGGCGGAGCGTCCCATTCGGACGACCTACTACGGGGGGGATCTCGAACTCATGTCGCCATTGCCGATCCATGAGACTATCAAGGTCTGGTTTGGGCATTTTCTGCTCGCCCTCTCGTTAGAGTTGCACTTCGCCTATCGAAGCATGTCTCAGACGACCTTTCGCCGCCGAGACCGAGATCGGGGTTTGGAACCGGACGATTGTTTCTATTTGAGCGGCATGGACAAGGTCGTGGACTGGGACTCCCTCAACTTGGATCGCGACCCTCCGCCCGATCTCGCGGTCGAAGTGGACATTACGAGTAGTAGCCTGGATCGCATGGGGGTGTATGCGGGGTTGGAGGTTCCGGAAGTTTGGCGATTCGATGGTGAGAAATGGCACATTCATGTGCTGACAACGGCTGGCTCCTATCGCGAATCGGTCTCCAGCAAGGCTCTGCCCTATTTGTCTCTGTCGGAAATAAATACCCTATTCCTCGAGACGCTGCCAATGGCCGATAACAGCGAACGATTTCGCATCTTCACGAGCTGGGCGCGCGAACGCATGCTTCCGCTAAAACGAGATTGGGAACAAGACTCACCATCGAGCGACGCGAATCCTTGAGCTTTTGATTTGGAGGTGACCTTGTACTCGGATGGCCTTGGAACAATACGAAAAGCAGATCGCGCCGGAAGAGCATTGAGCGAGTCGAGGGGAGAACGATCTATGAATGTTCTTGTCCAACAGTCCGAGGCTATGCCTCAGCGGCTTGTCGTGCATGGGGTCAACTGGCAAACCTACGAGAAGGCACTGGAGACGTTCGAGAACCGACCCTTGCGCATAACTTACGACCGAGGCAATTTGGAACTCATGTCGCCGCTTCCCAGCCATGAAGTTTACAAATGTTTCTTCTTGCGGCTTCTTGACAATTTGTCGGACGAATTGGACTTTGGGATGAAAGCATGCGGTTCGACGACCTTTCGCCGAGAGGATCTGGATCGAGGGCTGGAGCCCGACGAGTGTTTCTACTTGGCCAATCTTTCGCGCGTCCACAATTGGGCGAGGATCGATTTGTCCGAAGACCCGCCTCCGGATCTTGCCGTTGAGGTGGATATAACCCATAGTTCCTTGGATCGCACGGCCATTTATGCCGCGCTGGAAGTTCCCGAACTATGGCGCTTTGACGGTGAATCGCTCCAAGCCTATCAATGGGTCGATGGCGAGTACGTTCGTCTCGCTCGCAGCGCGGCTTTTCCTTTCCTGCCGTTGGATGAAGCTGTCGCTCTGTTACATCAAAGCATAACCATCGCGGACGATCGAGAGTTGCGAAAAAAACTGAGAAGCTGGATTCGAGATCGCGTAGTCCCTCAGTGGGAAGCCTGGAAAGCTCGGCAACCCTTGTCTCCAGAGAACTCGGAATGACCTGTATTCGTACTACAATCGAGCGCGTCCCTCTTCTCCGGCGATGCTCTCGCGCTAGGAGGTCTCTTTGTCCTACGTTCTGAATACACCCGAAGACCGGCGGGCCATGCTCGCGGCAGTCGGCGTCTCCTCGATTGAGGAGCTATTCGAAAAAATTCTCGCGTCCCTGCGTCTGAATCGACCGCTGCACGCTCCCGAAGCGATGAGCGAGATGGAGCTGACGGCGGAGTTGCAGCGCTTGTCGGAGTACAATCGGCCCGCCGGCGACGCCGTTTGTTTTCTCGGCGGCGGGGCCTACGATCACTTCATCCCCGCCGTGGTCGATGCCGTGGCCGGACGCAGCGAGTATTACACTGCGTACACCCCTTATCAGGCCGAGGCCAGCCAGGGCAGCTTACAGGCTTTTTTCGAGTTTCAAACTCTTATTTGTCAGTTGACCGGATTGGATGTGGCCAATGCCAGCCTCTACGAAGGCGGCAGCGCCGTGGCCGAGGCCGTACTCATGGCCTTAAACGTCCACCCGAAACGCCACAAGGTTTTGATTGCCGAAAGTCTGCATCCGGAATATCGACAGACGCTCGCAACCTATCTCGCCAACCTCGATTTGCAACTACAAACCCTGCCCACTCCCGATGGCTTCCTCGATCCCGACGCCGTGAAACGCGCCGCGGACGATCGAACCCTGTGTGTTGTGGCACAGCATCCCAATTTCTTCGGCTGCCTGGAGGAACCCGAAGCGCTGGCCAAGGTCGTCCACGAGGCCGGGGCGCTGTTCATCGTCAGTTTTGATCCCATCAGTCTGGGTCTGTTGAAGCGACCGGGACAGTATGGAGCCGACATCGCGATAGCCGAAGGGCAATGCCTGGGCAATCCGATGAGCTATGGCGGGCCGTATTTGGGTTTGTTGGCTTGCCGCGAAGAGTTTGTCCGCAAGATGCCGGGAAGGCTGGTGGGTCAGACGGTGGATCGGCGCGGCAAACGCTGCTGGGTGTTGACGCTGCAAACGCGCGAGCAGCACATTCGCCGCGAAAAAGCGACAAGCAATATCTGCACCAATCAGGGTTTGATGGCCCTCAAAGCGACCGTGTATTTGGCCGCTCTCGGTCCCCAAGGTTTAAGAGAAACGGCGGAATTGTGTGTGCGCAAGGCTCACTATGCCGCCGAGCGTTTGACGCAAGTGCCGGGCGTGCGGCTCCGCTTCGATCGGCCGTTTTTCAAAGAGTTCACTTTGCAGGTCGAGGATTCGGTACCGTCTCTGCTCGCCGACTCGCTTGAGAGAGGCTATCACGCTGGACTGCATCTCGGACGCTGGTATCCGAGTTTGGATTCGTGTTTGAGTATCGCTGTAACGGAAAAAAGAACGCGCGCCGAGATCGACGGCTTGGCATCCGCACTGGAGGATCGCCACAAAGGCGAAGCGAATGGAATACCAACGCCTTCGATCCGAGGCGGACGAGTGAGGCAAGACAATCGTGGATAAACGACAATCGACCGAGCTTCTGTTTGAACTGAGCCATCCCGGCCGGCGGGCGCATCGGCTGCCGGTTTGCGATGTGCCGGTGGAGAATACTCTGCCGGCTTCGGCCTTGGCCGAGGAACCGCCGCCGTTGCCGGAAGTCGGCGAGATCGACCTGATCCGCCACTTCGTTAATCTATCCACGCGCAACATGGCCATCGACACCAATTTCTATCCGCTAGGGTCGTGTACTATGAAGTACAATCCCAAGCGGCACGAACGCTTGGCGTCGCATCCCGGTTTGGCCGACCTGCATCCGCTGCAAAGCGATGATTCGTGCCAGGGGATGTTGGCGATTCTCTGGGAAATGCAGAATCTCTTGGCCGAAATCGCCGGGTTGGACGGAGTATCGCTCCAACCGGCGGCAGGGGCACAAGGCGAACTCACGGCGCTGCTGGTAGCGGCGGCCTACTATCGCAACAAAGGCGAGAAGCGGTCGCGCGTCCTCATCCCCGATAGCGCGCACGGCACCAACCCCGCCAGCGCGGCGCTGGCCGGTTTTGACACAGTTAGTGTCAAAAGCAACGCGCGAGGATTGGTCGATCTCGACGATTTACGCTCCAAGCTCGACGACCGTGCCGCCGTGTTCATGATTACCAATCCGAACACACTCGGCCTCTTCGACGATCAGATTGCCACGATCACCGATTTGCTACATCAGCGCGGTGCGTTGGTCTATCTCGACGGCGCGAACATGAACGCCATTCTCGGCATCACCCGACCGGGCGACTTCGGTGCGGACATGATGCACTACAACGTCCATAAGACCTTCACCGGCCCACACGGCGGCGGCGGCCCTGGGTCGGGTCCGATTGCGGTGCGAAAGCAACTCGTTCCCTTCTTGCCCACGCCGCTCGTCGTACAAACCGGCGAACGGTATGCGCTCGACTTCGACCGTCCCAAATCCATTGGCCGGGTGCGCAGCTTCTTCGGCAACGTCGGCATCTTGCTGCGCGGCTGGTTGTACATACGCACCCTGGGACCGGACGGTCTCCGCGAAGTCAGCGAGAATGCCGTTCTCAACGCTAACTATCTCCTCAGCCGTCTGAAGAACGTCTTCGACGTTCCGCACGGCGACCGCTGTATGCACGAATTCGTCGCCAGCGCCCGCGCATTGCGGCGCGAGCGCAAAATCAGCGCCATGGACATCGGCAAGCGTCTGCTCGATTTCGGCTACCACGCTCCAACCGTCTATTTCCCCCTCGTGGTTCCCGAAGCGATGATGATCGAGCCGACCGAAACCGAGAGCAAGGAGACGCTCGACGCCTTCGCCGATGCCCTGATCCGCATCCGCGACGAAGACGCCGACTTCCTCCACAATGCGCCGCACGATCTGGCACTGAGTCGGCCCGACGAAGTAAAGGCGGCCAAAGAACCGATCTTGCGTTGGCGAGCCGATTAGAAGATATTATGATTCTTCATTGTCGTTTATTGCCGTATGGAGTCGCCGACGGGGCATGGAACATGGCCGCCGATGAGGCCCTGTTGGCATCGGCAATCGGCGGAGTCGCCTCGTTTCGGTTCTACGGCTGGACGCAGCCCACGCTCAGTCTGGGGTATTTTCAACCGAGCGTGGCGAGCCGCGTCGATCCGGAATTGCAGGCTCTTGCCTGGGTGCGAAGACCGACGGGGGGCGAGGCGCTGGTTCACCATCACGAATTGACCTACGCCTTGGCTCTCCCATCTGATTTTCCTTGGCAGAGGCGCGGCGAATCGTGGTTGTGTCTCATGCACGGCATCGTGGCCGACGCGCTTGCATCGTTGGGCATCCAAACGAGCGCTTGCGGAGGGGACGAAGAGTTAGAGCGCGGCAATGTGCTTTGTTTTCTCCATCACACGCCGGGCGATTTACGCATCGGTGACGCCAAGATCGCCGGTAGCGCGCAGCGAAAACAGCGCGGGGCGCTGCTGCAACACGGCGGCATCCTTCTCGCCGCCAGTCCCCTCACTCCGCACTTGCCAGGCATTCGTGAACTTACCGGATCGATCTTGTCGTCCGAATCGTTGGGCGATGCAATCGTTCAACAATTGAGGGATCGAACGAATTGGATCCTGACGCCGACCGAGTGGAGCCTTCAGGATCGCCAACGCATTGAAGAGTTGGTAGACGCGAAGTACACCCATCCGGCATGGAACGAAAAACGCTGATCGATTGGATGGAACTTTTGATCTTTCCGCGCCGTCCAAGATGCAGTCGGTTTGCGGTGCTATACTGGCTTATCCGATGGGAATGCGCTTCGCTTTCCCTGTGTCTCCATCAACTCGAATCTGAACGCGGAGGGGGAACCACCATGAAACACGTTCTGGGGTCGATTGCGGTGGTCGTGTGCGCATCGTTGGCTCGGGGAGCCGACGTTGACGAATTAGTGAAACAGCTGAAAAACGGCGACAACGATGCTCGGCGCGCCGCGGCCAAATCGTTGGGCGAGGGAGGCGCGCAATCCAAGGCGGCGGTTCCGGCCCTCATCGACGCCTTAAAAGATCGAGATACGTTCGTTCGTCGTTTCGCGGCTCAGGCGCTCGGCGAGATCGGACCGTACGCCGGTTCCGCCGTCCGCGCGTTGACCGCCGCCCTGAACGATTCGCGGAAGGAAGTGCAGAATGCTGCCGCTCACTCGCTCGGCAAGGTCGGCACTTCGGGAATGGAAACGCTCATCGGCGTCCTCGGCGATCACGAGAAGGATGCCTCCACGCGCCGCCAGGCCATCGATTCGCTGGTGAAAATGGGCAATGTGGCGCATGCGGCCGTGCCGGCACTGACCGACATGGTGAAAGAGAACACGGGCAAAAACAAGAAGAAAGTCGCTCCCGAAGACTTGCGGATTGAGGCTGCCACCGCGTTGGGTACACTTGCGAAGCCCGGCGATAAAGCCGCCGTCGAGACCCTGCGCGCCCTAACGGAGAAGAAAGCCAAGACGCCGCGCGGTCTGAAACAGGCCGCGAACATGGCTTTGCGAAACATTCAGAAGAACAAATAAGCAGAGGTGACGCGCTCCCTAAAGGGCCGATCATTTCACGACATCTCCCTTGATGTTCGACAACGCTCGTTCGGCTGCCTTGCGAACGAGCGTGTTTTCATCCTCGCGGCAGCGTTGCAACGGAGCCAAGGCAGCGCGAGCTGCGGGACCGATTTTTCCCAACGAGACAGCCGCCTGTCGCCGAACCGTCCATTCCGCATCGTGCAGCGCCTCCATCAACGCCTCAATCGCTGTCTGCTCTGCCCCCATCTCGCCCAAAGCTAACGCCGCCTGTTGCCGTAGCAAGCCGTTCGACGACTTCAGCGCGCGCGCCAGTGCCGGAATCGCCGGTCGGGCGTCCTCTCCGTGGAGACTCAATCCGTGTGCGCCTTGGACTTGCACGGTGGGATTGGGGTCGTCGAGCATTCGTTCCAGCTCGGCGACGCTGCGACCGACATACGGCGGTTTTCGTCCACACCCGGCGAGCATAGTCAAGATCAATACCAATCTTAAATATCTCTTAAACATCGTAGGCAGCGTTCTCCACGGATCGAGCGCCGCGGTGACTCAAGCGAGAATCGCGCGGACGACTTCGCCGCTGACGTCGGTGAGGCGGAAATCGCGTCCGGCGTGGCGGTAGGTTAAGCGGGTGTGATCCATTCCCAACAGGTGCAGGATGGTGGCGTGGAAGTCGTGGACGTGGACGCCCTGCTCGGCGACGCGGATGCCGTATTCATCGGTCGAACCGTGGACGATTCCACTCTTGACGCCGCCACCCGCCAGCCACGAGGAGAAGGCCCAGGGATGATGCTCGCGCCCCTTGGCGTCGGCGCTGTTGTTGAACGGCGTGCGGCCAAACTCCGAGGTCCACACCACCAGCGTCTCGTCCAGCAGGCCGCGACGTTTCAGATCCTTCAAGAGAGCAGCGATCGGCCGATCGACGTTTTTGGCCAGCGGTGCATGCTGGCCGATCATGTCGCCGTGCGCATCCCAATTGTTCGAGGAACCGGAATCGATCAGCTCGATGAAGCGCACGCCGCGCTCGACGAGACGGCGAGCGACGAGACATTGCCAAGCGAAGCCCTTCGTGCCGCCGCGCGGCAATCCGTACAGGGCCAGAGTGGCATCGCTTTCCTTCGACAGATCGAACGCTTCCGGGGCGGCCATCTGCATGCCGAAGGCGGTCTCGAAGCTGCGAATGCGGGCGACGAGATCCGGATCGTGGTCGTGCCGTTCGAGGTGATCTCGATTCAACTCGGCCAACGCGGCCAGCTCGCGCTGTTGCTGAGCCACGGGGACGCGCGGACGCACGTTGGCCATCGGCTCGGCCCCCGGCTGCACGAGCGTACCCTGATGACTGCCCGGTAAAAAGTCGGATGCCCATACTTGTCCGCCGGCATAGGGCATGTGCGGAGCCAGGACCACGAACGACGGCAGATTCCGATTGGGAGTACCCAGGCCGTAGCTTACCCACGAGCCGATACTGGGCCGGGCTTGATTGAACGAGCCGGTGTGCATGCCCAGCGTGGCATTGTAATGATTGGAGTGGTCGGCGTGCAACGAACGCAGGACGGCGAGATCGTCCACGCATTCGGCCATGTACGGAAACAACGTGCTGACCTCGGTGCCGCATTTGCCGTGGCGATGAAACTCCCACTGCGGACGTTTGAGAAACAGTTTCTCGTAGCCGGGACGATTGCGCGTTTCGGGATGATCGAGCTTAATGGATTTGCCGTGGTCGGCGAACAGCTTTGGCTTGGGATCGAACGAATCGACGTGTGAAACGCCGCCGCTCATAAAGAGGAAGATGACACTTTTGGCCCGAGCCGGAAATTGCGAAGGCCTGGACGCCAGTGGATCGGAAGCAGAGCGGGCCGTATCCTCGGCGAGCAGCTCGGAGAGAATGGCCGGCATCAGCAGCGAACCGGCCACGGCGGAACGCACGAACGAACGGCGCGAACAGGAGCAATCGGATCGAGGAAGCATCGGTTCAGTCCACATAAAGGAATTCGTTACTGCACAACATCACGCGCAGCCAGGCCGCCCAGGCATCGCCGTCATTCGCTTTCTCCGCCCTGCGCGCTCTCAAAAAGCGCTCTGCCGTTTCGCTCTGCCGTGCCGTCGCCGGCCGGCCATAGAGCAGCCGTGCCGCGCGATCCAGACGCTGGGCATCGTCCGTCCCTTTCAGCAAGCGCTGGGCCAGGTGAGCGGTGCGATCGTGAACGAACGGATCGTTGAGGAAGAACAGCGCTTGTGTCGGCACGGTCGTCGTGTAGCGGACGCCGGTGCTGGAACTTGTGTCCGCACCGTCGAATAAGGCGAGGAAGGGATGGCGCTTGATGCGCTGCGTCATCAAGTAGACACTGCGGCGATTGTGTTCGTAGACGGCAAGAAAAGGTCCGTGCTGGGTGAATCCCCAGGTGTTGGAGGCGGGAAACGGATGCGGCCCGCCGGGCGTCGCATCGAGATCGCCGCTAACCGCGAGCATGGCATCGCGGATCTCCTCCGCCGACAGACGCCGGCGCGAGAAACGCCACAGCAAACTGTTGTCGTGATCGAGTGCCGCATTCCGATCGTCGTGGCCGCCGGCCCGCTGATAGGCTTCGGACAGCACGATCGACCGATGCATCGCCTTGATCGACCAGCCGCTCTCGATGAAGCGCGCGGCCAGGTAATCGAGTAGTTCGGGATGCGTGGGCGGCTCGCCGCGCGTGCCGAAGTCGTTGGCCGTCTTTACCAGACCGACGCCGAAGTGTCCCTGCCAGATACGGTTGACCATCACGCGGGCGGTGAGGGGATTGCGAGGATCGGTCAGCCAATCCGCGAGTTGCAAGCGTCCGCTGCCCGCGCTCGGCGATACAGCTTGACCACCGAAAAGCTGCAAAAAGTGACGCGGTACTTCCACGCCGGGAGAATCCGGATCGCCTCGCTTGTGAATGCGTACGTTGTGTGGCTTGCCCTCGGCTACCGCGTAGGCCTGCTCCGGCGACTTGCCCGAAGGTTGAAGGGGAACCATCTCGTGCGGCCTTTTGTCTTTCTCGCTGCCGGGGAATGGGTAGCGGGTGCTATCGAAGATGCCGTACAGTGCGTAGTAGTCCCGCGTCGGAATCGGGTCGTATTTGTGATCGTGACAGCGGGCGCAGCCGAGCGCCAATCCCAACACGCTCTTGCCGAGTGTGTCGAGCGTGTCGTCGATGGTCAGGTTATGATCCTTGAGCGGGTCGAAACCGAATCGTCGGGCGATGCTGATGTAGCCGGTGGCTACAATCGACTCGGCGCGGCGTTGCGGCGACGCGGTGGCGGGCAGTTTCGAGGCGAGAATGTCGCCGGCGATTTGCTGGCGGAGAAATTCATCGTAGGGCTTGTCGGCATTGAAGGCGTCGATCACATAGTTGCGATAACGCCAAGCATCGGGTACGGGATAATCGGCCGTCTCTCCGGCAGTATCGGCATAGCGCACCACATCGAGCCAGAGACGGCCCCAGCGCTCGCCATAGTGCGGACTGGCCAGCAGGCGATCTACCACTCGGACGAACGCATTCGGCGAGGCATCGGCGAGGAAAGCGTCCGTCTCTTGCGGCGAGGGCGGCAGTCCCGTGAGATCGTAGGTGATCCGGCGGAGCAACGTGCGCCGGTCGGCTGGACCCGTTGGCCGCAACCCCTTCAGACGTTGTTTCTCAAGCAGAAAGGCATCGATGGGGTTGCCGTCTCGTCCCTCGAAGGTCGGCGGCTTAACGGCGCGAACGGGCTGAAATGCCCAGTGGGTGGACGATCCCTCGGTGGCTGGAGTGGAGGTCGTTCCGGTTGGCCAGCGCGCCCCTGTGCGAACCCAAGTAGTGAAGTCGGCGACTATCTGTGGCGATAACTTTTCCTTGGGCGGCATGTGAGGGGCATCGCCTTCGTGTCGGAGAGTCTGAATCAAGAGACTGCGCTCCGGCTTTCCGGGAATCAGCGCGGGACCGGAATCGCCGCCGTCGAGTAGCGCCTGGCGGGAATCCAGCCGCAGACCTCCCGACGTTTTCTCGGTTCCGTGACAGCGGAGGCAAGTGTTCGCCAGCACCGGCCGTATTTTCGTCTCGAAAAAGGCATCGTCTCCGGCACGCACGGGTGAGGACTGACCCAGCGCGAATAGAAGGACAATGCCAACGGTTCTCCGAAACGACATGGATATTCCTTCGCAGAATCAGGATTTCATCTTCGGTGGGATGCCAACGGAAGCAACCGCTCCAACTTGAGTGGAGCGAGACTTGCTTCCAAGCGATTCAAGTAGTCGGTGTTCCACCGACACCCTACAATAGTCTACATCCCCATAGAGTCGATTGCCACCTCTGTGCTTCGGCAACAAGGTGCGGTTCGACTTCCGCTCACACGCTAGAACCTGCCTGCCAGAGAGTGAAAACGATCCAACGATTCAACCAAGCCGCAAATAAAAATCTGGAATGGAGACGGCGCGGTAGGGTAAAATCCATTTTTCAGAAGGGATCCTCGATGAGCATCGCGAACCGGCAATTATCCTGGCCGATAAAAACTTCCTGCATCGTGGCCGGATTGGGCCTGTTGGCGCTGATTGTCGGTGGACAAGGGAACGCCTCGAAGCCGCCTGTGGAACCGCATCCCGAATATGCCGCTGAAATTCGGCCTCTGATCGCGAAGTATTGCCTGGGTTGTCATTCGACGAAAGCCAAGAAGGGTAGTCTCGACTTGGAGCGGTTCGCCTCGCTGGATGCGATTCGGAAAGATCTAAAGCCGTGGCAACAGACGATCGAAATGCTCGAAGCAGGCGAGATGCCGCCCAAGAAGAAGCCGCAACCCACGACCGAGGAGCGCAAACGACTGATTGCATGGGTGCGCGATTTCCTCGACGCCGAGGCCCGTGCGCGCACCGGCGATTCGGGATACGTTCCTCTGCGACGGCTCAGCAACAGCGAATACGACAACACAATCCGCGACCTGACCGGAGTAGATCTGAAGCCGGCTCGCGAGTTCCCCGCGGACGGCGCGGGTGGCGAAGGATTTACCAACGCCGCCGAGGCTCTCTCGGACATTTCTCCTGCACTACTCGATAAATATCTCGGCGCGGCCAAGGACATCGCCGAACACGTCGTTCTCTTGCCCGATGGTTTCCGCTTTGCACCGAAGAAGACGAGGCGCGATTGGACGGACGAGAGTACCGCCAAACTTCGTTCTTTCTACGCGGACTACGCCGGGAGCGATGGGCGATGGAGCCTTCAGCCGTATCTTGCAGCCGCGGTTCGTCACCGCGAGGCGCTGCTGAGCGGTACGGTGCGCATGGAGGACATCGCCTCCAAGGAGAAGCTGAATCCGAAATACTTTGGGATTCTAGGGCGGACGCTGACGGACAAAACGCCGTCGTATCCCCTGGATGCAATCCGCGCCCGGTGGCCCACGGCTTCGGAAAAGGACGTGCCCGCCCTCGCCGAAGAGATTGCGGCCTGGCAATCGGTCTTGTGGAAGACCGTCCGCATCGGCAGTTACATGATGCCGCAGGGTAAAGGATTTACCGAGAGTACAAGTCGACAAATAGCAAACGATCCGCAAGTCGTCGAGTCCGTACCGCTGCGCACGGCGATCAAACCCATGGCCGGTCAGACGGAAGTGATTTTATATCTCTCCGCCCGCGAGTTATCGTCGAGAGGCGGCGGACGCATCGTTTGGAATCGCCCACGATTCGAGCGGGCCGGTAAGCAACCGCTTCTTCTCCGCGACTACGCTGACTTCGGGCCGGCCTTCCAGATCGATTATCCCGCCCTCTTCGCCCAGACTTCCAAGTATTTAGCCGCCACGAGAGAGGCCGCGCTGGACCCGAAACTTACCCACAAAGATCTGGCAACGAAACACGGCCTTCGTGCCCCACTGTTGAAAGCGTGGACCGAGGTTCTGGCTCTTCGTCCCGTCACGAAGCCGAACGAATTAAGGATCGTCGCCGCAACGCCCTTGGAACTACTCGAAGAGAAAACGACGAAGGACGACAAACGACCGGCCATCTCCGGCTGGAGGAAGAAACAGACCGACCTGCCCGCCGTGGTCGCCAACGCCTCGAACAAGACGGAGCAGATCCCAGGCCGTGTCTCGGCTCACGGGGTCGCCGTCCATCCCCTGCCGAACGAGTTCGTGGCCGTGGCCTGGAAAAGCCCGATGGCCGGAAGCGTTCGCATCGCGGCCCGCATTGCCCATGCCCATCCCGCTTGTGGCAATGGCGTGGCGTGGCGACTGGAACATCGCCGAGCGGGACGGGCGACGATTCTCGATGAAGGGGCGCTCGATCTCGGCAAGGAAGCAAAGGTGATACTGAAGAGTGTTAAAGTAGAAAATCGAGACGTTTTGGTATTGATAGTGGACGCGCGGGACGGCAACCACGTCTGCGATCTAACCGAAGTTTCCCTCACCCTCGTCGAAGACAAAAAGCCCGGACGAGTCTGGGATTTGTCGGCGGATGTGGCCGACTCCATCGGAGCCAGCAATCCCCACGCCGACAAGCACGGCTACAAGGACACTTGGAGTTTCGCCCGCGGCGGATCCAAGAACGGCATCGGCTCCGGCAACGCGCTCCTACCGCCCAACTCGATTCTCGACCGCTGGCGCAAGATCGCAACCGAACCGGGACGCGAGAAAGAGGCGGCAAGTCTCGCCCAACAAGCGGAAGCGATTCTAACCGGCGCGCAGCGAGTGAAGGAAAAAGATCCCGACGGCATTCTCCACGCCAATCTCATGGGAAGAGAAGGTCCACTGTTCCGAGGCATCGACATCGCTCGGCTCGCCAAGTTGCAACCAAAGGGAGATAGGTTCGGCCTGGCCCCCAAGCGATTTGGGACCGAGTCGGTCGATAATTTGGGGGATGTTACAAGTCTGACCGCGGATGCGAACTCTGTCCTGGAGGTGCGGCTCCCGGCGGCTCTGTTCGCCGATCGGACTTTCGCGGTCGAAGGCCGACTCAATGGTGACGGCAAAGATCGGCTCGTGCAATTCCAAGTGTTGACGGCTCCGCCCAAGGCAACGACGCGCTGGGACGGTGTCAGTCCCATTGTCGCTTCCTCGAAGGAGGATGGCTATCGGAATCTGCAACGGGGATACGATGCGTTCCGCCAGCTGTTTCCACTTTTTCTCTGCTTCCCCGCCGTCGTTCCCACGGACGAAGTGGTGTCTCTGAAGATGTTCCACCGCGAAGACGAACCGCTCTCCCGCCTCTTCCTCGATGCCGATCGGCAAAGCCGTCTCGACCGCCTCTGGACCGAGCATCGATTCATCAGTAGGCAAGCGGTTGCCGAGAACAACTATCTGCCGCAGTTCATCGGCTTCGTCACCCAAGATCAGCCGAAGGAAATGGAGGCCTATTTCCAAAGTCAAAAACCCAACTTTCAGAAACGAGCCGACGACCTCCTGAAAGACGAGGAAGCAGCGATCCCGAAGCAACTCGATGCTCTGGTGCGATTCGCGGGTCGAGCCTATCGGCGTCCCCTTCGAGAGAGCGAAAAGGCAGACCTTCTCGCTCTGTATAAAACCCTGCGCGGCAAAGGAGCCGCACATCTGGAAGCGTTCCACGGTCTGTTGGCTCGCGTGCTGGTTTCGCCTGCTTTCCTCTTTCGCATCGAGCAGGCTCCCGCCGGAGAGAAGCCAGGCTTTGTCGACGATTGGGAATTGGCCACGCGGTTGAGCTACTTTCTATGGTCGAGTGCGCCCGATTCCTCGTTGCGAGATCTGGCCGACAAAGGACGCCTCCGCGACCCGAAGGTGCTGGAAGCTCAGGTTCGACGGATGTTGAACGACGACCGGCTGCGAGCCTTGGCCATCGAGTTCGGCACGCAGTGGATTCATGTGCGCGGCTTCGACCAATTCAGCGAGAAAAACGAGAAACTGTTTCCGACGTTCGACGCCGACTTGCGAAAAGCGATCTACGAGGAGTCGATTCGCTTCTTCCAGGATCTGTTCCAGAACGACCGCCCGGCCACGGCGATTCTCGACGCCGACTACACTTATCTCAACGAAACATTGGCGAAGCACTACGGCATCCCCGATGTAGTTGGTCCCCAATGGCGGCGCGTCGAGGGAGTACGGAAGTACGGCCGAGGAGGAGTGCTGGGCTTCGCCGGTGTGCAGGCGCGGCAGGCCGGTGCATCGCGGACCAGTCCCGTCCTGCGCGGCAATTGGGTGGTCGAGACGTTGCTCGGCGAGAAACTTCCTCGTCCCCCGGCGAATGTCCCGCGGCTGCCCGAACGAGAAGGCGAGGGCGGTCGGACGATGCGACAAGAAGTCGAAAGACATACCAAGGATGCGGCATGTGCTACTTGCCACGTCCGCATCGATCCGTTCGGATTCGCACTGGAGAATTATGACCCCATCGGTCGATTTCGAGAGAAGGATGCCAGTGGGTTGCCGGTGGATGCCAGGGCAAAGGTAAGAGACGGCACCGAGTTCGAGGGCATCGACGGCTTGCGGGCATACTTGTTGACTAAAAAAAAGGATGTGTTCCTACGCTTGTTCTGTCGGCGACTTTTGGGATATGCTTTAGGAAGATCCGTTGCCCTTTCGGACACCGCCTTACTCGACGAAATGGTCGCGGAGCTGGAGCGCAAAGAAGGCCGCGTCTCGACCGTCGTACAAATAATCGTCCGCAGCCCGCAGTTTAGGATGATTCGCGGGACGAACCACCAAGAATGAACGGACTTTGGAGAATAACAATGAAGACTCGCATTCCTCAACCTCTCTCCCGACGCGCCTTTCTTCGTGGCGTTGGGGTGACGATGGCTCTGCCGTGGTTGGAATCCCTTCCGGTGTGGGGAGACGACAAGGTTAAGCATGGCTCCTCGGAACCGCCGGTGCGATTCGCCTGTCTCTTCTCTGGGAATGGCTACCACAGCAGGGAATGGTGGGCCAAGGGCGAAGGCAAGGACATGACTCTGGGAAAGGTGTTGGAGCCGCTCCATCCGTTCCGCGAGAAAATGCTCTTCCTGCGCGGGTTGTACAATCAGGAGGCTCTGATCGGCGGCATCCACAGCTGTCAGACCGGCAACCTGCTCACCGGGGCGCACCTTGCTCCTGCCGGCGAGATTAAGTCCGGGATCAGTTGCGATCAAGTCGTGGCCGAGAGGATGAAGACGCAGACGAAGGTGCCGAGCCTCGTTTTGGGCTGCGAGCCGTCGATCGCGGCCATCCACAAGAACTATTCGATGATCTACAGTTCGCACATCTCTTGGAGTTCGCCGACAACTCCGACGCCGCTCGAACTGTACCCAGCCCTGGCTTTCGACCGACTTTTCCGCGAAGAAGTGGGCAAGGCCGACAAGAGCGTGCTAGACGCGGTGATGGAAGACTCGCGCGGCTTGCGCATCAGCGTCAGCAAGGCCGACCAGAGACGGCTCGATGAATACCTAGCTTCCGTCCGCGAAGTCGAACAGCGGATCGAACGGGCCGGCAAGGCGGGACGGCTCCAAGGCTGGCGTCCTACCCTCGCCAAGCCGGACATGGCCCGACCGGCCGACGGCATTCCGCAGGACATCGACCAACACATGCGCCTGATGTGCGATATTCTCGTCCTGGCCTTCCGCACCGACACCACCCGCGTCTGCACTCTCAAGCTGAATAACGATCACTCGTCGCTCCGCTTCCCGCATTTGAAGGTGGATTATATGATTCACCACCTGCTGTCGCATACCGATGGGGCCGATTGGCTGAAGGTCAATCGGTTCTTCATGCAACAGGTCGCCTATATCGCCGACAAGCTCGACAAAGTACACGAGGGCGAACGCACGCTCCTCGACAACAGCATGATCCTCTTTATGTCGAGCATGATGACCGGCAATCACGACAACCAACAGCTGCCGGTAGTGATGGTCGGTCGCGGCGGCAACAAGATCAAGACCGGGCGCATCCTGAATTACCTGGGCAAACCCAACCGAAAAATGTGCAGCCTTTACCTCTCCTTGTTGGACAAAATGGGCGTGCGCCTCGACACCTTCGGCGACTCGAAGGAACGCTTGGAGGAGATCTGATCGGGATGGAGACGCCGTCGATGCGCCCCGTTTTCGGGAGATCCTCAAGCCACGATCTCACGGATGACTTTACCCGATACATCGGTCAGTCGATAGCGGCGTCCGTTGTGGAAATAGGTGAGCCGTTCGTGTTCGAGGCCGAGCAGGTGCAAGAGGGTTGCGTGGAGATCGTGTACGTCCACCCGGTTGACCGCCGCCTTGTAGCCGACTTCGTCCGATTCGCCGTAGGATACGCCGCCCTTGACGCCGCCCCCGGCCAGCCAGACGGTGTTGGCATGGGGGTTATGATCGCGACCCGGCTGCGCTCCCTTTTGGGAGATTGGCAGCCGGCCAAACTCACCGGCCCACAGGACGAGCGTACTATCCAGTAAGCCGCGCTGTTGCAAATCGGCGAGCAACCCGGCCACGGGACGGTCGGTCTCGCCGGCGAACTGCGTGTGATTGCCCTTGATGTCGCGGTGTCCATCCCAACTGCGCTCGTTCTCCATGCCGCCGGAGTAAATCTGCACGAAGCGGACGCCTCGCTCCACCATGCGCCGCGCCGTCAGGCACTGCCGAGCCACATGATCGCACTCGGTACGCCCCACGCCGTACAGGTCGAGGATGTGCTTCGGCTCGCGGCCGAGGTCGAGGGCGTCGGGCGCGGCGGACTGCATGCGATAGCCCAACTCGAAACTCTTAATGCGCGCCTCCAGTTCCGGGTCCGAACTTGATTGCTCCATGTGAAGCCGATTGAGGCGTGCCATCAGATCCAGCCGGACTTGTCGATCGACGCTGGACTCTCCCGCAACGGGGTTCAAATTGTCGATGGGGTTCGCGCCGGGCTTGAGCCAAGTTCCCTGGTAGGCACCGGGCAGAAAGCCGCACGTCCAGTTGAGCGAGTGGCCCTTGGGCAAGCCGCGCCCCTTGGGGTCGGACATCACCACGAACCCCGGCAGATTCTCGTTCTCGGAGCCGAGTCCATAGGCAATCCAGGAGCCGACGGACGGAAAGCCCATGCGAGGCAATCCGGTGTTCATCATGAATAGTGCCGGGCTGTGGTTGTTCGACTCGCTGTGGAGCGAATGCAGGAATGCCATCTGATCCACATGCTTCGACAAGCAAGGGAAGATGCTCGATACCCACTTGCCCGATTGGCCGTATTGGCGAAACTCGAATGGCGATTTCATCAGCGGGCCGACATCGTTGATGAAAAAGCCGGTGCTGCGGTCGAAGCCGGGGAGTTCCTTGCCGTCGAGCCGAGCTAGGGCCGGCTTGTAGTCCCAGGTATCCACCTGGCTGGGTCCGCCATTGATGAAGATCCAGATGACGGCGCGGGCGCGGCCGCCGAAATGCGGCGGACGCGGAGCCAGCGGGTTGAGTGGAGCCTTCGGTTCGGCTGCCAACAACCCCTCGCGCTGAAGCAGATTGCTCAATGCAATCAGTCCCAGACCGCCGCCGCAACGACTCAATAGCTCTCGTCGCGTCCACAGCGACGGGAGGTTCTGTGCATTATTCGACATAGATGAACTCGTTGAGACTCAGAAGCACCAGGGCATAGTCGGACAGCGCTCGCATCAGGTTGCCGCCGGGCGCGGCGCGGCGAGCGTTGAGGAACGCCACGCCGTCCTCTCGCTCGCGCGAACTAGGTGGTCGATTGAAAGCCAGCCGATAGGCGAGATCGACGGCCTCGGGCAGACTTTTCTGGGCGGCGGGGAGCAATCGCGCTGCCAGTCCCGCCGCACAAGCATGGACTTGTGGGTTATTCATAAACAGCAGCGCCTGCGGGGCGACCACGGTGGTCGGTCTCGCTCCAGCGCTGGTCAGGCTATCGGGCCAGTCGAACACCTGTAAGAAGGGAATCAGACGGCTGCGCTGCACGGTGAAATAGACGCTGCGCCGGCGCATGTTCTCATCCAGAGTGCCCGGGCCGAACATCGTCGCATCGAGCCGACCGCCTACGGCGAGCAGATTGTCGCGGATGATCTCCGCCTCCATGCGTCGGCGCGGCCGCCGCCACCAGAGCCGATTGTCGGGGTCCGCTTTTAACCCCGCCGCGTTCGTCGCCCCAGACAGCCGATACGCTTGGCTCAGCACGATCTGGCGGTGTAAATGTTTCAGGCTCCAGCCGTGTTCGACCAGATCGTTGGCCAGCCATTCGAGCAGTTCGGGATGCGTGGGCGTTTCCCCCTGCAAACCGAAATCGTTGACGGTGGCCACGATGCCCCGGCCAAAATGATGGTGCCACAAACGATTGACGATCACACGCGCGGCCAGCGCTCCCGCTCCCTCGCGGGTATCGGTGAGCCACTTTGCCAGCCCAGCTCGGCGAAAGGCCGTCCGCGCTCCAGCCGGCTTGGTTACATTCCAATGCGCCGCCCCCTCGGAGTTGCGCATCAACACTTGCAGATAGCCCGCCTCGGCCGCGCCGTCCTTCTGGTTGACATCGCCGCGCTTGAGGTAATACGTTTGCGGGTAGAAATCGGGAATGGAACCGTCGGCTGTGTGGTGCCGCATTGGCTTCATCCCCTCGGTGCAGATCTGCATCTTCACCTTGGACGACTTGGGCCGGTGCTTCTCCTCTTCGCGCACCGAAGCATCGCGCTTCTTCCATTCCTCGTCAATCGCTTTGAACCAGTTCACCAGGTCCGTGCGAGCTTTGGCGTCGAGCTTGTCGAACGTCAGCTTGTTATCCCACAATCCCTGAATCTGCGGCTGTAGCCGCGCCTCGACTTTTGGAACCGGGACATGCCGCGTCCGCTGCTCCGCGATCCAATCCACGAAGCGCTTGGGCAGCTCCTTCTCCTCGAAACGCTTCCGCTCGGCCACGAGAGATTGCAGCTTCGTCTCGAAGTCTCGTGCGATCTTCTGCTCCGCCTCGCTGCCAAAGTCCCAGTCGATCTCGCTGCGCACCGTCGTCGTGAACGCGGACAACATGCGATAATAATCGCGGGTGGGAATGGGATCGTACTTATGATCGTGACAGCGGGCGCAAGCGATGGTGAGGCCCAACATGGTGTAGCCCGTGGTGGCGAGCATGTCGTCGAGGGCGTCGTAGCGGATGCGCTCGGCCTCGCTCGTGGTAATCTGTGTCGGAAAGACGCCTGCGCCCAGAAAACCGGTGGCCGCCAGTGCCTCCGGATCGTTGGGGGCCAGTTCGTCGCCGGCGATCTGCCACTGCACGAATCGATCGTAGGGCATGTCGCGGTTAAAGGCGCGGATGACGAAATCGCGGTAGTGATAGGCGAACGGCCGCGGATAGTCGTGTTCAAAGCCGTGGCTTTCACCGAAGCGGGCAGGATCGAGCCAATGCCGCGCCCAGCGTTCGCCGAATTGAGGGCTGGCCAGCAATCGATCCGCCAACAGCTCCCACGCCTTGTCGAAATCGGCAGCGCCGATCACCGCCTCGGCCTCTTCCGGCTTGGGCGGCAGACCGATCAGATCGAAGTACAACCGCCGCACCAACGTGCGCCGCTCCGCCTCTCCCACCGGCGTCACGCCGCGCGCCTCCATCTTGGCCAGCAGAAAACGATCCAGCGGCGTGCGCACCCACGAGGCGTTCTTCACCTCAGGCGGCGTCACGGGCTGCAACGGGCGATAGGCCCAATACTGCTTATCCTTCTCCGTGACCGATAAGGGTTTCTTCGCCGTCGCCACGGCTCCGAGCGGTTTGTCGTAGGCCGCGCCCAGATCGATCCACCGCGTCACAGCTCGAACCATGTCGGCGGGAGCGGGCGGCTTTTTGGGCGGCATGTGCGGCATCTCTTCGTGGGAGATGTATTTCACGAAGGGACTCTCTCCCCCCTTTCCAGGCAAGACCGACACGCCCTTGTCGCCGCCTTTGAGCAGCGACTCGCGGGTGGCCAGATTGAAGTCGGACTTCACCTTGGCTCCCCCGTGGCATTCCAGGCAGGTCTTCTCCAGCCACGGTCGCACCGTCCGCGCGAACAACTCTCGACTCATGGCCATCTTAGCGGCATGATCGGCGGGTACCGGCTTCTCCGCCACCGCACCTCTCGCCGTCAACATCAGGACCGCCGCACTCAGCGCGGGCATTATCCTAGCGCGAGAACGACCACTCCCGAGATGCGAGGCATCGGCGAGGCGAATCTTGTCCCGTTCATCGGACGCTACTGAAGCCATGAGGAGAATCCTATTTTCGATCCGCCGGGACGCTTCGGTGGGAAAAGGCACATCCGCGGAATGTTTGGCAGGGTGAACGAATCCAGTCCGATCTTTCCCCGATGAACGCTCCCGAAGTTAGGGGACGACATCGATACCTTCAAGATACCACTCCCCCACAGCGGTTACAAGCATTTCCCGTTTTCCAAATGCCTGTCTCAAGCCGATCGCGCGACCATCCTGACCGCCAACCAGGGGGTGTCCGCCAACTTTCCCGAAGGGGTTGGCAGAGAAGAATACTTCCCATCGAATGACATAACGATTTGATAAAAAACAACTTGCAGAATCGCCTTTTTGCATTCCCCTACCACACTGCCAACTTTCCGTCGGAGGGTATCCTTATCGGCGGATCGACACGAACGCCATGTTGGCAGATTCGCTCTGAGTACGGCGAGAGGCCCGAAATATCCTGAACGTGGCAACAACCTGAGGTCAAGGCCAACAGAACTACGGTTCGCCGCAGAGATTGGATTCTCATGCCTCGCTTCCTCCTGTGAAAACCAGATGATCGCGGCAGCACGATAATCCGCGCCCCACTTAGGTTGTCTAGACCAGAAGCGGCAGAATACCCGCACCGGCCGGTTGCACTTCAGCGGAATCGGAGGCGATCGCTTGCGAGGCTTGGCAACGTCCAGTCCGGCCCTGAAATGCGTCTCCGACATGGCAACGGCCGCTTCCTTCCCGTAATCTTTCCAACATACCCGAAGAAGTGATCGGGCGTCATGGAAGATGGTTACGAACCGATTTGCGGAGTAGGCGTGCCATGGCGATCGCGGGATCGTATCGGACATTGTACGACGAGTTCCGGGCGGAGGCGGGCCATCGCCCGCTCTTTCTGGTGGGCGATGCCGCCACTATCCTGGACGAACTGCACGCCGAATCCATCGACTGCGCCCTGACATCGCCACCATACTGGGGCCAGCGCAGCTATTCGAGTGGCGGCATTGGGCTAGAAGAGCGCTACGAGGACTATATCGCCCATTTGCTTACTATCTTCGGAAAGCTCCAACGAGTGCTGAAGCGAACCGGTTCCTTCTGGCTGAACATCGGAGACTCCTATGCTAAAAAAAACCTGCTGGGTCTGCCGTGGCGGATCGCTCTTTCCATGACCGACCAGCAGGGTTGGATTCTTCGGAACAGTATCGTTTGGAACAAGATCAAGGGCGGGCCGGACAACGCGACCGATAAGCTCCGCAACGTACACGAGATGCTCTTCCACTTCGTCAAGACCCCCAAGGGGTACTTCTACGACGTGGACGCGGCCCGCAAAACTCCCCGGTTGGCGAAGGTCGTCAACGGTGCCGTCGTTTCGGCGACGGGCGTGAGTGGAGTTCGCTATCGTCGTCAGATTGAACTTTCGACCGCGTTGACCGAGACCGAGAAGATGAACGCGGTGGCTGCGCTCGAGGCCATCCTGTTCGAGGTGCGGGAGGGACGGCTTGCGGACTTCCGCATGATCATCCGGGGCCAGCAGCGGACCACCCACTCGGATAGTGAGCGCGTCTCCGGTCGGGCGCGGGAACTTCAGGAGAAAGGCTTTTACTTCCTAAAGTATCATCCTAACGGCAGCAAGCTGAGCGACGTGTGGGACATCCTACCCGAAGACACACAGAAGCGCAAGGGACACTTCGCGGCCTATCCGGAAGACCTCTGTAAGATTCCAATTCAGACGACATGTCCCGAGGACGGCATCGTTCTCGACCCATTTTGCGGCACGGGCACAACGAACTATGTCTCTTTTTGCCTCGGTAGGAAATCGGTCGGCATTGATTTGTCGATGGAGTACATCAAGGCGGCTACCGAGCGGTGCAGGTTTCTTCTATGAGCAAGATCGTCGAGCTGTATGGCCTCTCCACAGAAGCGGAAGCGGACTGGCCCGCAGTCATCGCGACCCAGTACTGCCCGTTCTTGCGGCGGAAATGCCTGAAGAACCGGAAGAGCGCGCCCGAGATTACAATCGGCTCTTGTAGCGTCGAGGCTGGAAAACAGAGAGCGCCTGTAATGATCTGTCCGTTCCGCCTACTTGAGCGGAATCAGATCTTCATGGACTGTATCCACTTGCTGACGCTACACGAACCGGGAAACGAATTGCACCTAGTCGCCCAGTTGGGGGTGCCCGGAGGCAGCATCGATTACTGCCTCGTGTCGGCGAAGAACGGGAACCCCGTCGATTTCGTCGGCATCGAACTGCAGACTCTTGATACGACCGGAACGGTTTGGCCTGAGCGCCAGCGGTTTGCACATCGGCATGGCGTCTCGGTGAAGAGGGCAGACCGCACCTCGCCGAAGCCGTTCGGGTTGAACTGGAAGATGACGGCGAAAACGATCCTCGTTCAGCTTCACCACAAGATCCAGACCTTCGAACACGTCGGCAAGCACCTTGTCCTTGTCGATCAAGATTATCTGACCGCTTACATGAAGAAGGAGTTCACCTTCGATTATCTGCACGCGGCGCGCTTAGGGGACCCGATGCACTTCCACTCCTACTCGCTGGAGAAGAGCAACGAAGGCAACCCGCGGCTTCAGCTTGCCGAGCGCTTGAGTACGGACGGTGAAGGAATTGCGAAGTGCTTGGGTCTTCAAGGCGAAGCGAACGTGGAGCTTGAGGATATACTGCGGCAGCTTGAAGCGAAGATCTCCGCCCAGACGCTCATGAGCGTCGAGCAACCGCCACCCAGCGTATCGAAGATCAACGAAGCCACCGAGAAGGAAAACAAACCAGCACGATGACTTGGCGAATTTCAGAGGTCAGTATCGCTGGAGACGTTATTTTCATCGTGTGGACAAATGTTTGTCTCTTCGCCGTCGCTGAGACGCGTTGAAGATGGCTGGCTGGACGCTATTCTTTAGCGGAGAACCGCGTTTCGTCGCCAGTCAACGTTCGATAGAGCAGCCATGCGACAGGCAGTCACTTGTCGGACTTGATGCGATGGAGGATGAGAAGCACTTGACCGTCACCGCATCGGAAAGATGTGGGACTTCCTTCGTTGGCGTTACGAAAGCAGACGATCAGACGATCTGGGTCTTGTCTGTAGATGCCGAGTTGTTGACGACCGAGCCAGTCGAACCTGAGTTTCCCCTGTCCTCTATCCTGACAATTCCAATTAAAAAAGATGTGCAACTTTCGTCTCGCATAAACACCCAACCAGGTCACTCGCCCATTATTAAACGAAACAAAGGCAGTCGTCCCATGGATAGTTCGCAGAGTCCCACGCCACTTCCCGCGTAGATTCAGCCTTTGCTCGACCTCCCCTGAATCCCTCTCTGGCCCATTCCCCGGAACCACCATGGCCATCGTCAGGATCATCGTCAGTGCCGACATCGCATCTGCCCTCAATGCGTTTCGATACGCCTGCTGGCGAGTATACCCGAACCGCTCTGCCGCAGGCCAGTGGAGTCAAACAGAGCGATAGCACCGCCGAACCAGATTAGCCGTCTATCCCCGTTGAATCTTCGTTGCCTTGATGAAGCATTGCCGCGGAGAGGCGTGGTTGCCGACCGACCGCCTTGGCGTAAAGCCCCAGAGTCTTCCACGTCGGGTTGGTCTGCGCTCCCGTTTCAAGCCGCGAGAGAGATTCCACTGCCACTTGTTCCAAGCGCGTCCGCGCGTGGTCCAGTCGCTCGGCTTAACGGCTGAATGTTGCAACCACCAACAAGACAGGAGCATGAGGACGCGGTTGAGCGATGAGATCAATTTCAACGAGCGAGCGAGGTTGCTTTCAGAAGCTGTCCGATAAGCCCCTCTCCCCCTGTACTCAGGGGGAGAGGGGGTGATTTTTCCGCATATTCTCGCCCCTCACCCCCGACCCCTCTCCCCTGAGTACAGGGGAGAGGGGGGCTTTGCGGATAGTCTCTCAGTCGGCTATCGGCAGTCAAGAATCTCGCCCCGACTGCTTACGGCCGATAGCCGACTGAAAGCCAGGAATCATTTGGACGCCTTCGATTCCATCTCCGCAATCAGTTTATCCAGTTCGTCGTCCAGCGCCTTGTCGCCGGGAGAGCCGAGGTGCATGTGACGGATGACGCCCTTGGCGTCGATCAGGAACAACGTCGGCCAGCCTTCGATGTTCCAGCGGCCGGAGATGGGGCCTTGAGTGCTGCCGCCGTTCCAGAAGGAACGCCAGGTGATCTTCTCTTTGTCCATCACTTTCTTCAGTTCGGCGCGATCTGGATCGCTGTTGACGCCGAGGAGAACGAACGGTTTGCCTTCCAGCCGTTTCACGAGCGACCGCTCGTGTGCATACATGGCACGGCACGGGCCTCACCAATTCCCCCAGAAATCGAGCAGCACCACCTTCCCGCGATAGTCGCTGAGCTTGAATTTCTTGCCGTCGAGATCCTCGCCCTCGATTTCAGGAGCGGGCTTGCCGACGAGAATCGGATGTCGCAGCGCTTCCAGCTTGTTCTTGGCCAGGTCGCCGATTTTCTTACCGTTGGGGTCGGTTATATCGGCAAACTCCTTGACGATCCGTTCGTAATAAGTCTCGGATTGTTTGCTCAGCTTGTCCTGATCCGACTTGAGAATGGTATCGACGGTCTCTTTACCCAGGATCGGCTCATAGCGTTTGGCCAATTCGGGTGTGTCTTTGAAGCGACGGGCCAATCTCAGGCGGTTTTCGTACTACGCCGCCAGACCGAGACAGGCTTGGGCCTTGACGGAGCGATGCGAATTCTTTTCCAGAATCGCGCTCAAAAATTGTTGGCTCTCTTCATCCGGTGACATGCCCAACCGAGCGCAGACGGGAGCTATTTTCTCGTTCGAGTCATGATCGCGGAGCAAACACTTCATCGCTTTCTTTTGCAGCTCTTTCGAATCGGTCGTCAGTGGGTGAGGAGTGTTGATAACCCACAACAAAGCATGAAAGGCGGCACCATCCTTGGGCTGCTTCTCCGCCAACTCCATAAATCGGGGCGCAAACTTGGCCCACGGATACTCCTTAGTCAGTTTCTGCCTTTCTTGTGGAGTTTTGGCATCGCTGAATGCTTTGCGAGACTCCTTCGCCGCCGTCTCATACTCCATTTGCAAATTCTGGTACTGTTGGTCGCGAGTCGGCTTCTTGGGTGGTTCGTCGGCCAAGAGTGCCGGCACGAAGAAAGCCAGCGAGGCCAGAAAAACGGGGATCAGGCGAATCATCGAGTAATTCCTCCTAAAGGGATGGCCAATGGCCGGGGCAAATCGATCGGCGTAATTTCTGCTGTTTCAGCACATCCTGCAACCATTGGCGATCTTCGTCGTTCAAAGGCGTATTCGGTTCGATGCTGTAGTCGATTTTGGCCGCGAAGCGACCTAGATCGCATCGTAGCAGTGCGTGAACGCCGAGGCAAGTTCGAGAGCCATATCCCGTCGAGAGTTGTTCTCCCGCCGCTTTCGGATACAATCGTCTTACCGCAAAGATTGTGACCTCACGCTCACACCCGGAGTAAGCCGATCGTGAAATCGAATGCACTCCTTCCGTCACTTATCCTCGGTTTAATCGCGGTGTCGATGGCCGGCGCGGCGGAGCCATTCGCCCTCCGCGATGGCGACCGCGTCGTTCTCGTCGGCAGCACGCTGATCGAACGCGAACAGCGTTATGGCTATTGGGAGACGGCGCTAACCCGGCGCTATCCCGATAAGTCGATTATCTTTCGCAATCTCGGCTGGAGCGGCGACACCGTATTCGGCGACGCCCGCGCTGGCTTCGGCACACAAGCCGACGGCTATCGCCAATTGAAAGATCACGTCCTCGCGCTCAAGCCGACCGTGATCTTCATTGGCTACGGCACGAACGAATCCTTCGAGGGCAAGAAGGGGCTGCCGCGCTTTGTCAAGGGACTGGAAACGCTGCTCGATTCGTTCGCGCCGACCCAGGCGCGTATTGTGCTTTTGTCGCCGTTGAAACAAGAAAACCTCGGACCACCGCTGCCCGATCCGACGGAGAACAACAAAAATCTGCGCTTGTATTCCGATGCGATTCGAGATGTGGCGAAGAAGCGCGGCCATCGTTTCGTCGATTTATACGATCTCTTGAGTCAAGAAAAGAAGCCCTTGACCGATAATGGCATTCATCTGACTTCCGACGGATATATGCGGTCGGCCGTGGTGTTGCAAAAAGCGCTGGGCTGCCCGAATGCCTTGGACTTCGGCGCGACCGGAGACCAAAAGAGAATCGAGAAGCTCCGACAAGCCATCGTCGCCAAGAATCGCCTCTATTTCTACCGTTGGCGTCCGGAAAACGAAACGTACCTGTTCGGCTTCCGCAAGCACGAGCAAGGCCAGAATGCCCGCGAGATCCCTCAGTTCGATCCGCTCATCGCCGAGAAAGAAAAAGAGATTGCCGAGTTGCGCGTGTCCGCGGCCCGCACCCCCGAACCGAAAGCGGAGAAGAAGCCATGAACGAACCGAGCAACCTCTCGTTCCCACGCTCCGCGTGGGAACGCAACTCTGGACGCTCCGCGTCCTGTACGACGCGCGCCGCAGAGCGGCGAAACGTGCGTTCCCACGCGGAGCGTGGGAACGAGGTTGGTCCTCGCTGGCGCTGCGGGCTCGCGGTGGCCGCCCTTCTGTTCTCTTGCATGAGTCCTGCCTTCGCTCAGCGCGATGCCAAGGTTCCCGATCCCGACCCGGAGATCGAGCGCAAGGCGCTGCAAATGGCCGACGGCTTTGAGGTCAATCTCTTTGCCGCCGATCCGCTGTTGGCCAAGCCGATTCAGATGAATTTCGACTCCGCCGGTCGCTTATGGGTGGCGTGCAGCGAATCGTATCCGCAGATCAAGCCGGGGCAGAAAGCCAACGATAAAATCATCGTTCTCGAAGACCGCGACGGCGACGGCAAGGCCGACAAAACCACGGTGTTCGCCGATGGCCTGCTCATTCCGACGGGCATCGAGCCGGGGGACGGTGGCGTCTACGTGGGAGCGAGTACTGAACTGCTTCATCTCTCGCGTCCCAATGGAGAGAAGGGGCCGCTGCGACGGCGGGTGGTTCTCTCCGGTTTCGGCACCGAGGACACGCACCACATCGTCCACACCCTGCGCTGGGGCCACGATGGCATGTTGTACTTCAATCAATCCATTTATATTCATTCGCACATAGAAACGCCTTATGGTCCGAGGCGGCTCGGCGGCGGCGGCGTCTGGCAGTTGCGACCGGAGACGGGTCGGCTGGAAGTGTTCGCGCGCGGCTGGTGGAATCCGTGGGGCCATCACTTCGACCGCTGGGGGCAATCGTTCGTCACCGACGGGGCCGGCACGGAAGGCGTCAACCCGGTGATCGTTGGGGCGAGCTACACGGCAACGCCGGGTGCGACGCGCGTGCTGCAAGGTCTGAATCCCGGCCATCCGAAATACTGTGGCTGTGAGATTCTCAGCGGGAGGCATCTGCCGGAGGCGTGGCGCGGCAGCCTCCTCACCCACGATTTTCGAGGGCATCGCGTCTGCCGCTTCACCTTGACCCCGGAAGGCTCGTACTACTCGGCCACGTTGCAAGCCGATCTGATTCGCAGCAATCATCCCGCCTTTCGCCCGGTGGATGTGAAGATGGGGCCGGACGGCGCAATCTACATAGCAGATTGGTATAATCCGATCATCCAACATGGTGAGGTCGATTTCCGCGATCCGCGCCGCGATGTCAGCCACGGACGCATCTGGCGCATCACGGCCAAGGGCCGACCCCTCGTGCCGCGTCCGAAACTGGTTGAGGCGAATACCGCCGATCTGCTCGAAGCCTTGAAAGCGCCCGAAGATTGGACGCGCCATCACGCTCGTCGCGTTCTCAAGGAACGCGGCAAGAAAGTGCTTCCGGAATTGAAAGCGTGGACGGAAAAACACGATCGGGAGACGCTGCGTCTCGAAGCACTCTGGACTTACCAGTCGCTCGATGTGGCGGAGCCGAAGTTGTTGGCGTCGCTATTGGAGGCGAAAGATTCTCGCGTCCGCGCCGCTGCCGTGCGCGTCGTCTCGGCCTGGCACGAACGCCTAGCCGATCCGCTGCAATTGCTGACGCCGCGCATCGACGACGAGCATCCGCAAGTACGCTTGGAGGCGGTGCGCGCTTTGGGGCAGATCCGCGACGTTCGCTCCGCCGAATTGGCCTTAAAGTCGCTGACTAAACCGATCGACAAATATCTCGAATACAGTTTGTGGCTGACGATGCGCGAGTTGGAGGCCGAGTGGCTGCCCGCCTTGCAGGCGGGTAATTTCGTTGTCCCCGACGCGCGCCAACTGCTGTTCGCCCTGCAATCGGTGGATTCGCGTGCCGTCTTGCAGCCGCTCATCGAATTGGTGCGCAGCGGCAAAGCAGGCGCGAACACCGTTGGCGTTTTGGCCTTCATTGCCACGCTGGGCGGCCCTCAAGAGTTGACGCTGTTGTTCGAGCGCGTCGTATCCTCGGCTCAGCCCGTCGAGGAGCGAACGCGATTGCTCGAAGCTCTGGAACGGGCGATGCGCCAACGCAACCTCCGTCCCGCCGGCGATCTCGCGCCCCTCGTGGCCGTACTCAATACAGACAACGAGAGTCTTCAAATCGCCGCTGCGCGCGTTGCAGGATTGTGGAAACTAGAAGCGGCTCGGACCCGTTTGCTCGTCTTGGCCCGCGCCGACAACAGCGGCGACGCCGTGCGTCGAGCGGCCATCGACGGCCTGGCAGCGCTCGGCGGGTCGGCCAGCATCGAGGCGCTGGAGAAACTCGCCGATGAGGATGGTTCCCCGATGCGGCGGAGTCTGGCGCTGATCGCCCTGGTTCCGCTCGATGCCAAGTCCGCCGCCCGCCGCGCTGCGCCGGTATTGTCGAAACTGCCCAACGAGCTTGCGGCCACAGGCGTCTTCGAGGCGTTCCTGCAACGCAAAGGCGGAGCGGCTCTGCTGGCAGCGGCGCTGCGCGAGAGCAAACTCCCCCCCGACGTGGCCCGCATCGGTGTGCGCACCGTGCGCTCGACCGGGCGTCCCGATGACGGATTGGCCGAGGTGCTGGCCAAGTCCGGCGGGCTGACCTTTGGAGCGCGGACGCTTACAGCGAAGGAATTGAACGCGATGGTTGCCGACGTGACGCGGATCGGCGATCCGGCGCGCGGCGAACTCGTCTTCCGCCGCAAGGATCAAGTCTGCCTCAAGTGCCACGCCATCGGCGGAGCGGGTGGGCAAGTCGGTCCCGATCTCAGCGGCATCGGTGCCAGCGCTCCCGTCGATTACCTCATCGACTCGCTCTTGCAGCCGAATAAGGCCATCAAGGAAAACTATCACTCGCTGCTCGTCACCACGAAAA
>JAJXWW010000033.1 GCA_021781415.1 Planctomycetota bacterium | reverse complement strand
GAAGAAACATGAAATCATTTCCATATCGAGGCTCGTTTTTTCTCTTTTTCCTGTCTTCTTTGTGTTTCTGCGGCGAATTAAAGGCGCAGGACGCGAACACGCCGTACAAGTTGCGGCTGGTCGTTCATGTGGCGCAAAATCGGCTTCTGACCGATGTGTTCCGCGATCGCCTGGAGCGCGAGTTGCACGACGGATTCCAGGCGGCGATGGGCGAGATGGGCCAAGTTACCGTGACGCACGAGCATCCGCGCCTCAAGGACGTGTTGGAACGCGGGCTAAAACAATCGCTGGACGATTGGAAAGACCGCAACGACGAGAAGACGCACTTCGTGCTGATCGACTACTCCGGCGTGCATTACGAGATTCAGACGCGGCAGTACGATGGGTTCATCGGGCGGGCGAGTCCGGTGGTGCGGCGCGATCGGACGCGCGACCGCGATTTTGTGGTCAAGGCGGCGGCGCTACTCGTCAAGCAAGACTTCGGCGTCTTGGGCACGGTGTTGGAAGGTCCATCGGGAGCGAAGAAATTGGTCAAGGTCGAGCTGCGCGGCGGAGCGTTGGGCGACATGGCCCGGTGGATTCAGAAGGACGACGTGTTCGCGCTGGCACCACCGGACGGCGGCGAACCCTTGGCGCTGCGCTGGTCGCTGATGCAGGTGGAACAAGCCCCGGCCGAGGGAGCGCGCGACGGTATCTGCCTGTGCCGGTTCTACCATCGCTATCAAGTGGCCAACATCGTCGGTTATCGCTGCATCAAACTCGGTACCGTGCAGACGCCGTTACGGCTGCGTTGGGTGCGGCAGATGCCGAAGGGGGCCAAGACGCAACCGCTCGCCCTGCGTCTGACCGTTGAGATTCGCCGTCGCGGTTTCGAGGGTGAGGACGCCACGAAACGAACCAAAATCACCGATTCGAGCGGCGTCTTGGAGACGGAGAACTACGGCAAGGACGGCGAGTACGCGCACGTTGCCTTCGTGCGCGTCATCGACGGCATGGAAGATCCCAAGCCTCAAGTGCCCATCGCGCTGGTCGACGATCGACCCATTTTTATCGAGGTGAATGCCGCCAAGGACGTGGACACGCTGTTCGCCGTGCGGCAGACCAACTGGCAAAACAATGTCGCCGACCTCTCGCAAATGCAGACCAATCTGTTCAAGCGATTGGAGACGTTGGGAGCCAAGCCGGATCAACGCGAATTGGTTATCGCCGAAGCGGAGCGCGGCCTCAAGCGCCTCCGCGACGACCGCGCCCTTTTGCTGCAACAAAAAGAAGAACTCGGCGAATACGCGCGGAAAAAGAGACGCCCCTTCGTGACGCAGCGCGAGGACAAACGCATGGCCGACTCGATGGAAGGCGAGAAAATCCTGGAACAGTTCCTCGTCGAACAGAAACGCATCGAAGCGAAGGAGAACGATCCGCAAGTGAAAAAATGGCTCTCGGCCATCGAAAATGCCAAGCTGTTGGAGAAAGAGTTAGAGATCGGCAAGGCCATCGACATCTACGAAAGCGTGCGGAAGGAAGGGTTCAAAAACGATGTGCTGGACGCACATTTGAAGGATCTCCAAGCGATGTGGAAAACGGTCGATGCCGAACACGCCGCGGCGCGGAACTATATCTATCTGGTTTGGCCGACGTTGGATACGGAACACCTCAAAGACGGACTCGTCAAGGTTGGCAATGCCCTGAAGAAATGCGAAGCGGCCGGCGATCGCACTACCATTCACAAGCTGCTCAAGGGGACCGAGACGCACGCGCTGCGATTGAAAAAGGAACTCGATCTCCTCCAGCCGGACCAGCTCCAGGAAGACGTGGAGCCGGCCAAGCTGCGCAAGGAGATCAGCGAGCAAATCGTGAAACTCGGCACCGACATGCAAGAGTATCTGAAGACGCATCCGGCCCGCAAATGATCGTCAGCGGCGCGGCGGGGGAGTGGCCTTGGAACTGAGCGGCGACGCACTCCCTCCGCCCCCGACGCGAATCGGCGTTTTACACAGCAAGCACGGCACGACCTTATCGCGGTCGTGTTCTTCCACGAGCATGAACTTGCGGCAGCGCGGATTGGGACACTGAACGGCGAAGACGCCGGGTAGATTGGATGCCATCGCTCCTCCTCGGTAAGATCGAACGAACGTCGTAGTTCGTCTATTATAACTCCACGGCGAAAAGGTAAGATACCCCCGGTGAACCGGCGGCTTACGCTGCCGAGAGTGGGGTGCATAACCCGGCAGCTTACGCTGCCGGTTCGCCGTAATTCCAAGGAGACACGATGAAACGATACATTCTCTGGTGCGGCGTGCTTCTGTTCGTCGCCGCTCCCGTTCGAGCCGAGCAACCGCCGGAATCGAAGGTGGTTCTCGACGTTTGGGACGCCGTGTATCTCGACGGCGTCAAGTCGGGCCATCAACATACCGTCGTCGAACGGCGCGAGCGCGACGGACAGAAGTATTTTCACACCGCCCGCTTTCTCTCGTTGACCGTAAAGCGCTATCAGAGCGTCGTCACGCAGCGCATCGAACTGACCAGCGATGAAACCCCCGACGGCAAAGTGATCGGCGTGTCGATGACGCTGTTTCTCGATAAGGATCGGAAAATCGTGCAGAGCGGCCGGGTCGAAGGCGACAAACTTCTCGTGAAGACGCCGACCCACCCCGAGGGACAAGAGTTGCCGTGGAAGGAAGGCACCATTGGCTTTTACGGTCAAGAAGTGCTTTTCGCCACGCACAAAGTCAAACCGGGCGACCGCTTTCGCTTCATCGGCTACGAACTGGCGTTGACGACGGCGGTTCAATATCAGGTCGTCGTGAAAGAAACCGAAGAGAAAGAGATAATCGCGGCCAAAAAAGTGGGCGAAGAGATCCGAGCCGAGCGCGAGCGCAAACGGTTGCTGCGCGTCGAGATTAAGCCGGACAAAATCACCAAGGACGGCAACGCCATCGCCTTGCCTCGCTTGACCGCATGGCTCGACGACAAACGCCGCGTGGTATACAGCGAATCGGAGGCACCGGGATTGGGCCTGATGACGACCTATCGCACCGAGCGAACGCTGGCCGAGAAAGAGGGCGCGGCCCCGGCGCTGATGGCCGATCTGGGCAAGAACACGTTCGTGCCGCTCGCGCGCGCCCTGGAGAATCCGCACGAAGCCAAAGAGATTGTCTATCGCATTACGGTCAAGGACGACGACGATGCCAAGACGACGTTCGCCCGCGACGCAAGGCAGAAAGTCGAGAACGTCCGCGACAACACCTTCGATCTGCGCGTGCGGCCGATCCGCGAACCCTCGACCGGCGAAGGGAAGGACAAGCCCAAGCCCGAGTTTCTCAAGAGCAGCTATTTCCTCGATTGCGACAACAAGAAAGTGCGCGCCGAGGCCGCGAGCATCGTCGGCGACGAGAAAGATCCGTGGCGCAAGGCGCAGCGCGTCGAGAAATGGGTCCACGAACACATGAAGGGGAACAACGAGATCAACTTCGTCCCGGCCAGCCAGGTTCTCGAGGATCGACAGGGCGATTGTCGGCAACACGCGATGCTGACGGCGGCGCTGTGCCGCGCCGCCGACGTGCCGGCGCGGACGGCGTTCGGTCTGGTGTACACGGTGGAAGAGCGGCGTCCGATCCTAGCCTTCCATATGTGGACCGAAGTTTGGATCGAGGGGCAGTGGTTGATGCTCGACGCCACGCTGGGACAAGGCAATGTCGGCGCGGCGCACCTCAAGATCGCCGACCACAGCTGGCAAGACACCCAAACGCTGGCACCGCTATTGCCCGTGATACGGGTTGCGGGCAAGATTCGCGTGGAGATCGTCGAAGAGAAGTAATTCGATTACGCCGCCATCGGCAGCGACGCCGGGGCGTGAACGGCATCGAGAATTCGACTGGCGACGGCGAGCGCGGCGCGGCCCGCCGCGCCGTCGACGCGCGGCGACTGTCCCGTTCGGACGGCGCGGAGAAAGTCTTGCAATTCGCAGGTCAATTGATCGCGGGGAGCGGTGTCGCAGTCGATTTCTTCAACGTGGATATGACGAGTAAACAAATCGGTTTTAAGCGATGCCAGCATCGCCGCGTCGAGGGGGTTCTGGCGGAGATGCTCATTGGGCCGCATGACGGTCAAGCGGCGGCGCGCGAAATCGACGCCGGTGAACCCCTCGGGGCCAAACAGGTGCATGTGCCGCGCCGGCGTCGGATGGACGCGGCTGGCGCGCAAGTCGGCCACGCAACCGTTGGCAAAGGTCAGCCTCGCCTGGGCGAGATCTTCGTTTCCTCCGAGTACGGCCGCGCCCAACGCCTCGACGCTTCGCAGCGGCGCGCGTACGAGCGTCAGCACCAAATCGAGATCGTGAATCATCAGATCGAGAACGACGCCAATGTCGGTCGAGCGTCCGGAAAATCCGCTGTAGCGTTCGCAAGAGATATACTTGGGCTGCATCGGACGCTTCTGCAACTGTTCGAAGGCGGGATTGAAGCGTTCGATGTGGCCGACTTGCAGAAACGTCCGATGCCGCTCGGCCAATTCCAGCAACTCGTCGGCCTGGCGAACGGTGACGGCCATCGGCTTTTCAATCAACAGCGGTATCCCTTGTCGCAGAAAATCGGCGGCGACTGCGCGGTGGTGAACGGTCGGCACGGCGACGACGACGGCATCCACGCGCGACAACAAGGCGCGAGGATCTCGATAGGCCTGCGTCCCGCAGCGCTGCGCCACGGCCTCGGCCTGCGCCCCATTGGCATCGACGACGCCGACCAACTCTGCTTCGGGCAGCGTCGCCACAATCCGCGCGTGTTCCTTGCCCAGATGCCCGACACCAACAACCCCGACACGCAGACGCTGCATTCCAACCCCTTTATGGCGACCATATGGAGCCGCGAGCGGCGGGCGGTTCGCGCTCGCCTCACAACGATACGCAACGATTTCTGGAAGCATCCATCGTTTGAGCTAACGCCTTCAGGCGGCTTGTCGCTCCGGCACGACGACAGGATGCAACGTCCGATACAGATGCCGAACCATTTCGACGTTGAGCGGATGGCCGGAGCGATAGGCAACGATATGGCCACACAAATCCGCGCCCAAAAGCGAGAGATCGCCGACCAGATCGAGAACCTTGTGCCGCGCGGGTTCGTTGGCGAAGCGGAGCGTGTTGTCGATGGGTCCGCGCGGTCCAAAGACCAGAAGGTCCGACACGCTAGTTCGCGCTCCGAGTCCCAAACGGCGCAGTTCGGCGGCTTCCTCTTCGAGGATAAAAGTGCGACAGGCGGCCAGTTCTTGAGCGAACGATGCCGGCGTCAGCGCTTGCGTGTGAATCTGGCGGACGATCGGAGAAGCCAGCCCGTAGTCGAGAAAATAGCTGAGATACAAAACTTGGCTCGACTCGGAGTCGATGGCCTGTGTCGCGGTCATCGGCTGGGACAGGGGCGGATGAAGCGCCAGCGTGACGCCGCGCGCCTTCAAGACGACGGAGCGTTCGACGCCGTAAATCGGACGCCGTGCCGCTTGGAGACAGATGCCGGCATCGAGCAAGGCTGCGGTGAAGTCCCGCGCCGAGCCGTCCAGCCCCGGCGGCTCCGGGGCGTTCAATTCGATGTGGCAATTGTCGATGCGCAGCCCCGCCAACGACGCTAGAACGTGTTCGACCAATCCCACTTGACCGGAGGAATGCCCCAGCGTCGTGCGCCGCTGCGTGCCGGTGACGCGCTCGACGTGCGCCGGCAGATACAGGGGCGGGCGGAGATCGGTGCGGACGAACACGATACCTGTGGACGGCGGCGCGGGCACGAAACGCAGACGCACCGTGGCCCCCGTCAGATAGCCGACGCCCCGTACTTCGGCGGGGCGTCGAATCGTCCGCTGATGGCGATAACTGAATCGTTTCACGTTCGCGCCCTCCTGGCACGCCCGCGCGCCGTCTCCGGCGCGCGAGTGGATGCTCGCCGATTAGAGCCTGTCCGCAAACCCTCTCGCCCCTACCCCTCTCACCCTAACGTACGGGGGAGAGGGGCTTCTCGGAGAGCTTCTTAGTGTCCACCAGCGGGCGCGGGGGCCGGCTGTGTCCCACCGGCGGGAACGGCCGCCGAACGCATGGCGTAGTTCAACTGGCCGAGAATGTCGTTGCTTATGTCCAGGCGTTGTTCCATGAAGATCAGCGGCATCAACGCGCCGGAGTTGAGTTTCCGCGCGATGTTCTGGGCGCTGAGATATTCCGTCCGATCGAAGGTATCGTTGTAATGCAAAACCAACTCGATGTCGTGCGAACTGGCGTAGCGCTGCGCGGCGTCGCAGACGTCCGTGAAGATGATGCGCATGGCCTCGTCGCTGCGCTTATTGAGTGTCATCGTCGCGTCGGCTTTCAGGTCTTCTTGTTGGCGCTGAATGTCTTTGTAGCGGCGTTCCAATTCGTCCTTCTGCGTTCCCTGGGGCTGCCCCGCCGCCTTTCCGGCATCGGCGCGCAGATTCTCCAACGCCTGGCGCAGGTCCGACTCTCGCTTCTGAAAGGGCGTGACCAACTGCTTGATCTCTTCCTGGAAGTGCTTGTACTTTTCGTAGTTTTTGATGACATAGGTGAGGTTGATTAACGCGATCCGCGTGCGGGGAGCGGCCTGCGTGGCTGCCGGCTGCGGATTGGTGGACGGTGGCTGCGTCTGGCCGTTCGACGCGCCGACATAGCACAACCATCCCAATACGACAAAACCCCCTGCCGTCATTACCGTTTTCTTCACGGTTCCGTTCTCCTGTTCCGAGATGACCGACAGTCCACGGCGTCGTGCCGCATCCCTTGGGATTGCTGCCGGATGATGACTCCCTCCGCCCCCCGATTGCCTCTTCGTGGGAGCGATGGGTTCTACTCTAGGTGGAGTTGAGGGTCAAGACGAATAGCTCACCGCGCAACTGGGGGTTAGCTTCAAGGTGTGACGGGTGGCTTGGCGCACTTCTTCTTCGGTCCAGGCGATGGGCACGCCCTCGCCGCGGAGCCAAAACGGCAACAGATCGTCGTAGTGCGGCGACAGAGGGTTGCCCGATTGGCCGCCGGGCAGCGAAAAGCGGCTGTTGCTCCATGCTCCGACATCGACGACCATGCGCATCGAGGCGATGTTGTCCGCCTGGGCCAAGGGATCGAGCGGCAGCACGGCTCCTTGATTGATGGTGTCGCAATCGCCGCCGCAGGGAAAAGGTCCGAGATTGAAAACAGGGGCAAGCCAGCGTTTGCGGCTGAGGGGGTGGTGCAGGGTGAGTTTACGCAATCGACCGAACGCCCATTGCCTCGCATCGCCGCCATACTCTGTCCGCAATCGGCGAACGACCGCCGCCAACGCGCCGGCGATTTCTTCCGGCCACGAATGGGCGAACCAGCCGGATGGTTGTTCGTGGAGCAGATGCACAAGATGGGCGGTTCGGCGATAACAGAGAAAGTTGTAGGGCACGATCGGCCCCAGCGCTTCGCCGAGAACGACGGCGAACGAACGCGGCGCTTTGGCTTGGGCCAACCGTCGCGCCATCTCGGCGATAAACAGTTCGTACACCGTTGCCGCCGACGAATCGACAGCGACGCAGCCGTCCCACGCGCGCAGCAGCTCCAACGCCTGCCGCGCGTCGGCGTCGGCGGCGGGAGCGGATAAAACCGTGGAGCGCATCTCGTCCCAGGCCGTCGCTCGCTGATTCATCTGCAAGTTCTGGGTAGTCGGCACGTCCCAATCGGAGCGCGTCCGCAACTCGCGGTCGATGGAGGCGACGCGGTAGCCGTCCAACCAATCGCAACCGAGATAGGGACCGTCACCGTCGGGCACGGGTCGATTGTTGGCCGTGGCGAAAAACCCATGCGCGGGATTCTCGGCGTGGGGCAGATGCTCGAAGGGAACGAGAGCCTCTTCCCAACCGTAGTCGGCATCCCAGCCGGGCGCGGGAATCAAGCCCCAGCCCTTGCGCCGTTTGGGTGCGAGACCGAACATCTGCCAGCCGATCGTACCCGTCTCATCGGCGTAGACCATGTTTTGCGCCGCGGCCGGCCAATGCTCGGCGGCTTTATGAAACTCGGCGAAGCTGTGAACGCGATGCAGACGCAACAGGCCGTCCAGCGGTCGAGGGTCAAGCCACACGGCGCGCAGCGACAGCGCCTCATCGACGCCGCGCAGGGCGGGGCCGATGATGGGGCCGCGCGGCGTCAGGAGAACGCGCTCGACCACGCTCTTTTCGTTTCTGACGCGAATCACCTCTTCACGCACTTCGCAGGGGACGAATTCATCGCCCTGGCGCACGCTGCAACCGTCGGGTCCGATCTGTTCGCGGAAGAGGTCGGTATTGTCGATGAGCCCGGCGGTGATGCCCCAGGCGGCGAAGCCGTTGTGGCCGGACTGCACGGCGGGGCCGCCGAGGAACGTCGCGCCGGCCATGCAACTATACGGTGTGCGCGCGTGAACGAGATACCAGTGCGGCGGCAGGCGCGCGTCGAGGTGCGGATCGTTGGCGAGGAGCGGCCTACCCGTCGCCGTCCGTAGAGGTGACACCGTCCAGTTGTTCGACCCGCCGCCGATATGAAACAACGACGCAAACGCCTTTAGCTCTTCGCTCAGTCGATCCAGCATCGGATTGGGGTCGTGCTTTTTACCCCCTTCGCGCTCTTTTTCTGGAGACAAGGTGGAATACACGCCGGGATTGCGAACGGGATCGAGGGCGGCCAGTGCGTCGGGTCCGTCGGCAAGCAATACCTTGTAGCGTGCCAGTTCGATGTCCCAATTACTGGCCAGCGTGAATGAAATCAGTTTGACGACGCCCAGACTGTCGAGGGGATGCCACGGCGTCGGTCGGCTGCGGAGCAAGACAAACTCGTGGGGCCGACGCGGCAAGCCTTGGGTCGCACCGGCGGCAACGCCTTCGGCATAGGCTTCGATGTCGGCCCGCAGCTCGGCGTCGATCAGCGGCCATTGCGCCTCGGCGGCGCGGCGAAAGCCGATCCGCCGCGACAACCGATCGATGGGCAAGCCGGAGGCACCAACCAGTTCCGACAGCGTGCCGCGCACGGCTCGGAGCAACAACTCAAGCTGAAAGGTTCGATCTTGACCGTGGCAAAAGCCGATGGCGAAACAGACGTCGCGTTCGCTCTCCGCCTCGACGTGAGGAATACCCCACCGATCGCGGTGAATGAGAACCTGGGCCGAGAGTCCCTTTACGCCGAGAGTGCCTTGGACGATGGGCAATCGCCGTCCAAGCAACCATCGCATCAGCAGCCGTGCAAGATTCACCGAACGCTCTCCATCCGTGCAGGTTAGATGGAGAGAGCATAGGCCCGCGAACCCACGGTGTCAACGGAGCCGCTCTTGCCGCATCGCGCGACACAGTTGTAAAATCGAAAGGGATCGGGCGGGTGAAGTTTCCCACCGGATCTCAATGGCGTTGGATGAGTTATGGACCAACCAGACGATCGCCCCGACTTTCGCATTCGACTTACCCGACGGCAATGGCTGCGCTGGGGGACCGTCGCGGGCATCGCGGGCATCGCGAGCAAGGGTTGTTCGCGCCGCATTGAGGAAGCGCCGGCGGAGGTCGAGCCGTATCTGCGCTTCCCCGGTAAAGTGGCGATGCGCGTCATCAGCGACCGCGCCCCGTGCCTGGAAACGCCCTGGCGCTATTACCGTGAAGATCTGACGCCCAACGAAGCCTTTTTCGTCCGCTGGCATCTGCAAGCCATCCCCACCGCGGTCGATCTGCGGACGTGGCGGCTGCGCGTCGGCGGACACGTCAATAAGCCGCTGGAGTTATCCCTCGACGATCTAAAGAAGATGAAAGCGACCTCGATTGTCGCCGTCAATCAATGTTCCGGCAACTCGCGCAGCTATTTCGAGCCGCGCGTGCCGGGCGGCCAATGGGGCCACGGCGCGATGGGCAATGCCCGCTGGACCGGCGTGCCCCTGTGCGACTTGCTCAAGCGCGCCGACCTCAAGGCCAAGGCCAAGCAGGTGACGTTCGATGGACTCGATGAAGGTCCCTTACCTTCGGTGCCGGACTTCATCAAGGCGCTGGACGTGCCGCACGCGCTCCAGCCGGAAGTGCTGGTCGCCTACGAGATGAACGGCAAGCCGCTGCCCATGCTCAACGGCTTCCCGGTTCGCCTGGTGGTGCCGGGCTATTTCGCCACCTATTGGGTCAAGGCGCTGACAACGATTAATGTGTTGGACTTGGACCATCCCTTCGACGGTTTCTGGATGCAAAAGGCGTATCTGCTGCCCGATAAAGCCAACGAATCGCCTCATGCATTATCGAAGAATGTCGCGCCCATCGGGCGCATGGTGGTGCGCTCGTTCCTGGTTCGTCCCGAGGCCGACGAACGCCTGCCCCTGGGGAAACCTGTCGCCCTGGACGGCATCGCTTTCGACGGCGGCGAGGGTATCAAGCAGGTACAATTCTCCGCCGACGGCGGGAGTTCGTGGAGCGATGCGAAGCTGGGGGACGATCTGGGTAAGTTCTCGTTTCGCCGTTGGCGGGCCGAATGGACGCCGCCGCAACGAGGCAGCTATGCGCTGCAAGTGCGCGCCGTCAACGGCGCGGGGCAAACGCAACCGACCGAGCCGATCTGGAATCGGGGCGGCTATGCGCAGAACGTCGTGGAAACCGTTCGCGTTCACGTTGTTTGAAGGAGCGTCGTCATGGCGGAAGCCAGCCCCATTCAACATCGAACGCGGCGCGGCGTTCTCGTGTGGACGCTGCTCGCCGTCGCCGTGACCACCGCGATCGCTTTCGATGCCCTGCGCGATCGTCCGCGACTGCCGCCTCCCGAAACCGAAGCGCCGGTGGAGATGCCGCCCACAGATCGGGCCTTCGTGTTGCCCAGCGATCCTCCGGACTTGCCGCTCGGTCCCCACCGTGAGGAATTCGCCGTTTCTTGCACCATCTGCCACTCGACGCGCCTCGTGGCCAATCAACCGCATTTTCCACAAAAAAAGTGGGCTGAGATCGTTCATAAGATGGTGGCGGTCTACGGCGCGCCGCTCGCCCCAGACGACGAATCCCGCATTGTCGAATACCTAATGACGATGCGCGGCCGTCCGGAGTAAGATGGGTTCGACGCCAAGCGCGAGAGTTGTTCTCCGCTAGAATCGATGGAGACGTTTTCGCGCGTCCGAACGGAGGAACATGCCATGCCGATTCACGATTGGAGCCGCGTCGATGCCAATCTCTTTCACGATTTCCATCAAACGTGGTCCATCGCCATTCGGAACGCGCTCAATCGCGGTCTACTGCCCAAAGGTTATTCCGCGTTGGTCGAGCAGCACGCCGATGGTTTAGTTCCGGACGTGATTACTCTGAAAAGTCGGTCGAAGACAGATCCTCCGGTCGAACCGGTGGGAGGAGGGGTAGTCGTCGCCACGCCGCCGAGAGCAAGGCACGTTCTCCGCGCCGAAAAGGAGAGCGCGGCGGCACGCGCGAACCGCATCGCCATCCGCCATTCGCTCGGTCGTGTCGTTTGCATCCTCGAAATCGTGTCGCCGGGAAATAAGGCATCGCGCTCGGCCCTGCGCGCCTTCGTTGAGAAGGCCGTCGCGTTTCTGCAACGGGGCGTCCATCTGTTGATCGTCGATCTGTTTCCGCCTTCCAACCGCGATCCGCAGGGCATGGCCAAGGCGATCTGGGACGAGATTGAGGAGCAATCCTACGAACTGCCGCCGGATAAACGCCTCACGCTGGCAGCCTTCGTCGCGGGGATGCCGAAGACGGCGTACATTGAGGAAGTCGGTGTCGGCGACATGCTGCCCGATATGCCCGCGTACTTGGACGCGGATCGTTATGTTCCCGTGCCGTTGGAAGAGACCTATCGAGAAACCTGGACGAGTTGTCCGGAAGACATGCGCGAAGCCATCGAACGCGGCGAAGAGCCGATCGAGTAACAATCACCATGAGTTCCCTAGTCGATAGCCATCCACAGATCCCCGCCACCGAAGACGGCCTCGTCCGCGCCCACGGCTTGGCCGCGCTGGCAATGGTCGTTTACTCGGCGCTGCTGGGATTGGCCGTGGGTTTGAAGTTTCATTGGCCGGACTTCCTGGGCAGTCAGGCATGGCTGACGTGGGGAAGGCTGCGTCCCGGCCACACGCAGGGCATTCTGTTCGGCTGGCTCGGCAATGCGTTCCTCGCCTATCTCTATCACGCCCTGCCGCGTCTGGCCGGTCGGCCCGTCGCCAGCCGCCGAATGGGCTGGATGCTGTTCGTCGTTTGGAACTTTCTGCTCGTCATTCCCGGCTGGTTGTTGGTGATGGCCGGTTTCAGTCAGCCGCTGGAATGGGCCGAGTTTCCTCTTATCACCGATGCCTTCGTAGTGCTGGCGTTCGTTCTCATGGCGATCCAGTTCGTCGTGCCGCTTTTGCGCGTTCGCTTCTCGGGGCTGTACGTCGCCGCGTGGTACATCCTCGGCGCTATCGTTTTTACGCTGCTTGCTTATCCAGTCGGCAACTTTGTACCGGAACTGGTTCCCGGCGCGCGCGGCGCGAGCTACAGCGGCTTGTGGATTCACGATGCCGTTGGACTGTACATAACCCCCTTTGCCGTGTCCATCATTTACTTCGTGTTGCCGTCGGCGACGGGGAAACCGATATTCAGTCATTTTCTATCCATGTTGGCGTTTTGGATGCTGTTCTTCATCTATCCGCTCAACGGCACGCACCACTACATCTTCTCGTCGATTCCCATGGCGGCGCAGATGGGGGCCATCGTCGCCTCGGTCTATCTGGGTTTGGACGTGACGCTCAATGTCGCCAATCAACTGCTGTCGCTGCGCGGCTGTGGCGGCACGGTGGCCCGCGACGTACCGTTGCGGTTTGTCTGGGCCAGCATCGTTTGCTATCTCCTCGTCAGTCTGCAAGGCTCCTGGCAAGCGCTGATGCCGGTCAATCGCCTCGTTCATTTCACCGATTGGGTGATCGGCCATTCGCACCTGGCGATGATCGGCTTCGCCTCGTTCGCGGCCATCGGCGGATTGCTGCACGCCTGGAAACGGACGCCGGGGGTGCGCTATAACGAGCGAGCGGCCAACTGGTCGTTCTGGCTTCTCGCCGTCGGCTTGCTGTTGATGGTCGCGGATCTTACGATTGCCGGTCTGCTCCAAGGCGCGCTGTGGCAGTCGGAGGCGGCGTGGATGGAATCCGTCCGAGCGTCGAGGCCCTATTGGCTGGTCCGATCGATCTCCGCCTTGCCTCTGCTGGCCGGCTTCGTCGCGCTGGGTCATGCCATGCTGACGGGTCCGGTCGGCGAATCGGTCGCCTCCGAAGCCGCCGAGACTCAACGAGACCGCGAGACTTTTGAGGCGAATGCGGCGGGCAACGAAGGGCTGGGCATCGCCTGGCTCAAGAATGCCTATGTGCTGACCGCCCTGGCCGGGGTCGGCTTCTTCTTGCTCTCGTTCGTCGTCCTGGCCATCTGGCCCAATCGAGAATTGGAACGGGAAATCGCCTCGACCCATCCGCCGCAAATGTCGCAAGCAAACACTTCCGAGCTGCGCGGCCAGGCCGTTTATGCCCGCGAGGGCTGCCATTTCTGCCATTCGCAAGTCGTCCGCTTCACGCTCGACGACGTGCGCCGTTTTGGCGTGGCCACGCAAGCATGGGAAACGGAGCGCCAATATCCGCAAATGTGGGGCACGCGCCGCATCGGCCCCGATCTGGCGCGCGAGAGTGGAAAGCGCGCCAAGGATTGGCATCTGACGCACCTTTGGAATCCGCGCTACGTCGTCGCCGATTCGATGATGCCGACCTATCCCTGGCTCTTCGACGGTTCGGCCGCCAAGCCGACGCGAGAGGCGCTCGACCTGGTGGCCTATCTCGA
>JAJXWW010000183.1 GCA_021781415.1 Planctomycetota bacterium | reverse complement strand
CAACGCGCTCCGCTGCGCGTCGCGGCTAACCGGAGATATGTTATGTCTTTACATCCGAATTTTTCGGATGACCCTCATGCGATCCTCGATCCCGCCGTCCGCTGGTTTCCGGCGGATGAGACGCTGCGCGACAAACGCGCCGACCAACTGTGATGCCTCCGTTGGTATCGGACCTCCGCAAATGAGTGAAGCAATGGCGCGGGGGCGGCTACGACGACGCCACGGCTACCAGCAAAAGTTTGCTGAAGTGGTGGTTCCAAACGCAACATCTCTTGCCCACCTCCGTCGCTTCCGCTTCCGGCTCTTTAATGCAAGAGTTTCAGTATTATTTCGCCCAGCGCGAGAGCGTGGAAACCATCGTTTATCTTACTGACGTAATTGGCGTCAAGGATAAGCACGATTTAATGCGTTACGATAGTTCCGGCCTCGTGTCGGCGGGCATGTTCGATGAGACGCGGCGTCGATTCGTGGTCAAGATGGCGACCGGAGCCGGCAAGACCAAAGTGCTGAGTTTGATACTGGCCTGGAGTTTCTTCCACAGGCTCTATGAGCCGGATTCATCGAATCTCGTTGCTCCTCTCGCTTCCCATTGGGGACGAGGGGCGAGGGGCGTTAGCCAATGTCCACCTGGATTTCTTCGCCGACGATTTGCACCTTATAGCTGGCCACATCGCTGCGCGCCGGCGGCGATAGACGCGCTCCGCAAGTCACGTCGAAGGCGGCAGCGTGCCACGGGCAGACCACTTGGTTGCCCTCCAATTCGCCTTCGGACAACGAGGCTCCGCGATGGGGGCATGTGTCGTCGATGGCATGGAATACTCCATCGACGTTGAAGAGAGCCAAGGTCTTACCGCCGATTTTGATTTGTTTGGCCTGACCGAGCGCTATTTCGGAAATCGCGGCCACTTTCACATATGCCATGTCATTTCTCCCAAATCCTCAAGAGGTTCTCGTCATTCTATGCTTCCGTCTCAGCGCAGCAGCGGTGCGTGGCAGCGAATCTTTTGCACGGCCCGGGCCACTTGGGCGAGATCTTCGTCGCTCCCGAGCAAGACCGGATGATGCAGCACGAGCGTGCCCCGGTGCGCGCGCTCGGCCTGAGCCAACGGAGCGACGCCGCGCCAGCGCTGGGGCGAGCGTTCTACATGCAAGGCTCGAAACCCTTCGTCGAACGCGATGCCTTCCGCGCGCACGGCGGTAACGAAGCGCTCTCGGCCGATTCCAAACGCCTCGGCATCGTACTGAAAGCCCATTTTGTAGTAGGCGGGTAGGCTTTCTTGCATCGGGCGATTGCGGAAGGGGATCAATCCCGTCGCTCCGTGCAGCATCTGGGCCAGTTGTTCAGCGGAACGGAGCCTTCGGTCGTTGCGCTCGGCGAGACGGTCGAGTTGGGGCATCAACACGGCGGCCTGCAATTCGGACAGGGGGCAGATGTGGTTGCCACGTTGCAGGTGCAGTCGAGCGCGCTGCGCGGTAGCGGGGTTGCGGGTCAGGATCGCTCCACCGCGGCCGGCAGTCAGCAGCTTCGAGCCGCCAAAACTGAGTACGCCCACATCGCCCCAGGTTCCGGCCAACCGTCCTTGGATTCTCGCTCCCGGCGTCTGAGCGGCATCTTCGATCACGGCGACGCCAAACCGTCCGGCCAGTTCCATGATCTCGCGCATGGGAACGAGTCCGCCGTGGAGATGGGAGACGAGAACGGCGCGCGTGGCCGATCCGATCGCGGGGGCCAGGCCGTCCGGAGCGAGATTCCAATTTTCCGTATCGACATCGACCAGAACGGGCCTCGCTCCGACGGCATGAACGCTCAGGAAGTTGCCGACGTAATCGTAGGCGGCCATGACGACTTCATTGCCCGCCCCGACCTTACAGGCGCGCAGGGCTAATTCGACGGCGAAGGTTCCGCTGCCGCAAGTCAAAACATGCTCGACCCCGTGCATCTCGGCGAGCTGTTGCTCCAACCGCGCGACGCGCTCGCCGTGATAGCGTCCCCACGAACCGTCGGCGTAGGCTTCGCGCAGCGCGTCGAGAATCGTTTCGTCGCCGAGCGGCCAATCGGGCGGCCCTTGCGGGCGAATCGGCTCGCCGCCGAGAAGCGCTGGTCTCGACGAATCGGCGGACATAACGTGAATCTCCCATTCCGGCGGATTCGGTCGTTCCGCGTCGGTGTGACGCATTACCCCGGAGCGCCCGCGCTCGGCTGCCAGATTAGAAGCTCGCCCTTGCCGGGGACCGCGCTGTCGCCAGAGTATCGTCGATAGCCACCCTCGCCTAGCCGATGCGGCAGAGAGAATCCTCGTTCGTGCAAGCGCCGATCGTACAAACGCAAAAAGGTCGGCGAATAGGTGCAAGCATGAGAAAAGGTGGGCAGCAAGGGGATCGGTTTGCCACAGACGATGGTACCGCGAATCATCCAAGCTCCGGTTCGCAATTCCGCGCCACCGAGCAGAAAGAGAGAACCTCCCTTCATCTGCAAGCCGGCAAAATCGCGCACCGGCCCCTTGACAGCGAGAATGCCGCGTTTCATGCGCATGCCGATCTCCATGCCCGCCGAACCTTCGACGAGGATGGTGCCGCCATTCATGCCGGATAAACTGCCGCGATATGCCGCGCCGAGCTGTCCGCCCGCGTTGCCACGAATGTGAATCGAACCGCCCGTCATCTCCGCACCGACCCAATCGCCGGCATCGCCCGTCACCTCAATGGAGCCGCCCTTCATGGATGCGCCGAGGTGCATCCCGGCATTGCCGACAATGCGAATCTTGCCGCGCGTCATGCCGCGACCGATCCATTTGACGCGCCCCACGTCCCCGCGTATCTCCATCTCATCGCCACCGTCTCCCTCGACGGTGAAGAAATCGTCGAGTCGATGTTGGTGTTTACCCAGAAACACCGGTAGCGCGGCGATCTCATCGCGGCGCAGTGGGGCGAACACGTCCGGCGACAGGCACTCGGCCTCCAGCGGGACGGTGGGAGATTCCTTGAGTGTTAGCACGATTGAATTCATGGGGTCGGTACCACGGGTTCGGTTAGCCGCGACGCGCAGCGGAGCGCGGGCCTGCCGCGTTCGCCGAGCGTCGCGGCTAACCCTCGGACTTACAGGAGTTGATATGAGGATTTTCGAGCCGCTCCACCTCGACTGGATAGTTCTCGAATGACATCGTGTAGTATTGCTGGAACAGCGGACGAATGTAGTCCTCCACTTTTTCGTCGTAGGAGGGATGAACCACATAGCCGCGTCCCTCGACGACGTTGCGGATCTCGCCCTCTTCCAAAACCACTTCGCCGCCCTTGATGACGTAGCGCGGATAGGCGAACATGCGCTGAACGTCGGGAGTATCGTTGAAAATGGCCACGTCGGCATCCGCTCCGATGCCGAGATGTCCTTTGTGCGGCAGACCCAGCGAGCGGGCCGGACCCGCCGAAGTGATGATGGCGATTTCAAATAGAGTATATTCGCGGTCCAGTTCGGGCAAAAGGATGCGTTTGAGCGCTTTGGGAGCGAGGGCCTTCAACTGCTCGCGCCGGAAGTCGGCGTTCATCAACAGATGAATGATTTCCGGATAGCGCCAGAACGCCGCGCCGTTGGGATGATCGGTTGTCAGATAGATGCGCCAGGGGTCGTCGATGAGCAGCAGCAGTTCCAGTCCAACGGCCCATTGCACGGCGTTGACGAGGTTCTTTTCTTTATAGGTGTACGGCACGATGCCGCAGCCGGTCTCGTTTTCGACGTCGAGATTGCCCCATTTGCGTCCGGTGAGCTTGTACAGCAGGTGTTGCCAGGGACCGTCGGCGGTAATGGTCACGGTGTCGCCGAACAGCACCGCCCCGGCATCGGTCGTCAGATTCTTGTTGGCGTTGAAGGCGTCGGCAATCTTGGCGGACTCGGATTTCATGGTGAACCAGTCGTCACCGCCGTAAGCGTGATATTGCAGATGGGCCAAGTGGGCGCGGTTGCCTTCCAGCACCTTCATGGTTTCGAGGGTGGTGTTGTAATTGCCCGGCGCTCCCAGATTGTTGCAATGAAGATGCAATGGATGCGGCAAACCGAGACCGTCCACGATGCCGGCGAGGGCGGCGATGATCTTGGCCGGCGTCACTTTGTCGTAACCCGGCACCGGCTCGAACAACCCCTTGGCGTCCTTGCCCCATTTCCATGCCGCCACCCCGCCGGGATTGACCGCTTTGACCCCATAGGCTTTCGCCGCCCAAATCTGCCAGGCGGCGACGTGCCGTGCCCGTTCGATTTCGCCCGCTTCCAACAGATCGAGCAAGATTTCGTTGTTGGCCATCAATACGCAACAGGTCTTATCGACGATGGGCGTGTCGCGCAACTCCTCATGCGTATGGCGCGCGGACAGGATGGGCACGGCGGCCTCGTTCACCGTGGTCCAGCCCATGCCGGCGTAGAGGTAGCCGGTGACGAAGGTGGTCGGCGTGGACCCGCCGATGCCACCGCGCCGGTGGGCGGTGCGAAGCATCGGGGCGCTGCGGCGATGGTCTTCCGGAATCATGGCCCTGGCAAAGTTGAGGGCCGCGCCGGCGACGTGCGTATGCACGTCCACCCCGCCGGGGAAGACGATCGTGCCTGTGGCATCAATGGTGCGTCCGCCTTCCACGTCGGACACGATGCGGCCATCCGAGATGCAGATGTCCTTGATTTCGCCGTTGATGTTATTGGCGGGATCGTAAACTCTGCCGCCAGTGATTCGGAGCATTCGTGTACTGCTTTCCAGATGGATTCTCCGAAGCAACCTCCGCCGTTTGCTTTATCAAACCTCGCCAGACGGCTTGCTGCTCGCGTTGATCTTCCAGTAACTCGCGGATGCTTTCTTACCGCACCGCGCTATTAGCATATAAGCTGCTATTTCTTCGGTTATACTTGCCACGGGAGAAAATGTTCTCAGATTTCGTCATTTCGGTGTCCGAACTTGATACTCCTCGCAGGCAGCATCCAACGATGTCGGGGCGGGTTGCCTCATTGCTTTGTTCTGGCACATCTCATGGAGTCGGTCGACATGTTGCTGACAATCGCGCGGACGTTCCAAACGCGGATAGTCGCTCTTGCGCTCGTCGACGTTCGCGCCGCCTAGGTAAGCAAGCCATGTCTCTATATTCCACGTTGGTACAATGATGGCAACGTGCTCGCCCACTTGACGCGACCTTACGCCCTGGCTCTCGCACGCAGCCGTTAACTCAGCGCAACGTCCATCGACACCTCGATCATCACCGTCGAGAATCACCACGAGACCTTGCGCGACGCGGTTGCGGTTGGAACGGTACGCAGATAGCTCTTTGGGAAATCGATCTCGAACAAACTGAACGGCTGAGCCACGCCCCTTTGGTGCTTTCTCCACCCGCAAACGCCGCGTGGACCACCCCGCTTTCTCTAAGAATCGTCGAGCAAATGTCTCGTGCTGGCTGTCCTCGCATAAGAGAATCCACTGAACTTGGCGTCTCATTGTTCCCACCCCCGTGCGATTTGCTCGGACAGCTTCAAGCCGTCGTCCATCGTGGTTTCGGACAGCGGCTTGGCCCTCGTAACCCCGGAACTTTCCCGCTCCAATAGTACACCGCGATCGGTGCCGAGGTAGTCGATCAACTCTGGATGGTGCGAGCAGAGTACGGCCTGAGGCACGGTGGTCCCGCATGCATCGGCCAACTCGATCAGCCACGGCTGGATTTCCGCGAGGGCAAGGTAGTTGTCCGGCTCATCCAGAAAAAGGGTATATCCCTGTCCCGCACCAAGCCGGACGAGCGAATAGAGCGCTACCAATGCCCTTTGCCCGTCCGAAATCTCATCCAGTCGCAGTTCGTACCTCTGACCATTTTGGTCGAAGATGACCATCAGGGCCCGCGTTTCGAGTCCGACTTTTTCCATTCGTATGCCGCGAAAGCCCGCGATCACCTCTTGCAACGCCGTTGTGAACTCGGGCACTAGTTCCTGTCGCTCCAGCAGAAGGTGTCGATACCACGCGGCGAAGTTACTCGCGTCCCGTTTCGGTACCGCATCTTCCGTTGATGACTCAGACGCGAAACTGGCAGGGTACAGGCCGCACACAATCACCTTACGAATGAAATCAAGGAACCTCGTCAGGAGCTTGTTGTCGCCCCGCGGAGGCACGCGAGCTAGCGCCGACTCCGACCAATCCGCGCCGAAAACTGGACCTAGAGAATGGTTGTCTCGATAGAGTTGCACTTCGCCATGCTGAAATCGGAACAGTGGTCCGCTACTCAACTGTAACGATTCCAACTCGATCCGTGCCTTCCGGTTCGTGGGATCGTGTTCCACTTCCAGCCGATAACGGTAGTCTCTCCCATCGAGGGCCGCGTCGAGTTCAAAAAGCTGCATGTTGCGTCTTTGCCATCGAGTCAGCGTCGAGGCAGGGAAAGCATCTTTATCCGTGATCTTAGCGATGCCGGCGAGAAGCTGGCGCAAGGCGAACACTACATCGAGCACGGAGGTTTTGCCGACCCCATTCGACCCTAAGAGCAGCGTCAATTCCTGAAGGGGCAGTTCAAAATTCACCAGGCTCCTATAATTGTCGATGTACAGACGCGTTAACATCGGTATATCCTTGTTGAGCGAGGGCTCGTGTTCCCTTGATTCCCGTGATTTCGCGCGCCACTTTTGGCAAGCCCATCAGAAAACTCGACGGCCACGGAATGACCGGCACCAGTTACCTCTGGGGGGTGTTACTTGTAATTGTACGTCCGTCACAGTCGGCTCGTGAACAGTTAACGAGTGCCTATCCCTTCGCAGTCGGTTCCAAAAGTGGCAGCCACATCGGTTTTTTCGCCACCGCCTTGTAGATGCGGCGAACCACTTCTTCATCGGTCGGATACGGCGATTTCAGTGGCGGACGCAGCGGCAGGGGAATCTCGTCCATGCGATAGACCGTCCCCGGCGCGCTGATGCCGGTGGCCGCCGTCGTGATGTGGACGCGCGAAAGACGGCTCGTGTGAGTGACCTTGGGATCGAGCGTAATCGTGGGAATGCGCGCCAAATGATCGATGGCCGGTTGAGGCATCGTCGCGCCGGGGTCCGCGCCGAGGATGAGGGCGGCATCGTTGTCGCCGCGCAGCAAGAGATCGACCGTCGAAAACTCGCCTGGATTGAAGCGCGGATAGCCGCGGCTCAAATTGACGCCGAAAGGATAGCCCGTCGTCCAACGCATGATGACATCGCCGCCGGTGACGTTGCCGTGGCCGCGCATGGGCATGGCCACGAACTTCGTGAAGGCATTCAACTCGGCGGCTAAGGACAGCAGCGCCGCGGAGTTCATGTGCTTACCGCGCGTCATCGACAGACCCATGCCAAAGAACAAGACGCCGAAGCGAGCCTGCTTCATGCGGTCGGCGAAGTCTTGCAGCTGTTCGACCGTCAATCCGGTTTCGGCGGCTCGCGCGGCGTCGATCCGCTGGCCCTTGACGAGCGCGCGGAGCGCGGACAGAACCTCGAAGTCTTTATTGGGGCGGACTTGCAGGAAGATGTCGGCGGCCTTGGCGCTGGGCGTCTCGCGGATGTCCACGAGGATCATGGTGCGGTCTTTGCGGCCTTTGGGGATGAACTTGCCTTTCTGCGTCAACGTATATTTCGTGAAGTGCCGCGGATGGCACTCGGCGGGGTTGCCGCCCCAATAGATAATCAGATCGGCGCGATTCTTGACTTCGCCCAACGTGCAGGTGACTTTGCCGCCCAACTGGGCGGCGATTTCCGTGGGACCGTGTCAGAGCGAGGTATGGCTATCGACCACGCCGCCGATCATCTCGGCCAGCGCGACGGCTTCGCGCTGCGTCTCGCAGGTGACGTTGCTCAATCCATAGACGAGAGGCATGTGGGCGTTGTAGAGATACTCCGCCGCCTCCTCGACCGCCTCGTCCACCGTGGCCGGCTCGCCGTCGATCAGCGCGTCGGGATACAGCCGCTCCGCCGTGTGATTGCGGAACCACGATTCGCCGAGAATGCAGGCGCGCTTGGTTTCCACGATGCGCTCGGTGTCGGAGTGCAACTCGATGTCGTCGCAAACGCAACCGCAGAAGGTACACGTCGCGTTCTTCGTGATCGTCAGCTCCATTTTCTCTCCCTGTTATCGGCGAAGTTGACCGTCCGAACCGGACGGAAGCACAAAAGTTCAGCCGAGTTCGCGGCCATGACAGCTGCCGCGCACCCGCCGGGGCATGTAACGGCCTTCCTCGATTTCTTCCCACGGCGGAACAGGCGAATCGGATGCGTCCGCCACCGGGTTTACGATCTCTCGCTCTTTGTCGGTTTCCATCGTTCCTCCTCAATCTCTCGACCGTCCGAGTCGGCAGCGCAAGCAACGGAGACAAAACCAAAACCGTCGCTTACGCTTCCGGCTCCGATTCACGATTCACTTGTTATCGGTTCGATCTCGACTTCCCAATTCTTGGAAGTCGGCATTCCGGTGCCGTCGGTTCCTTGTCCCATCAACCGGCAGGTCGGCGGGCCATAGGGCACGAACACCATGCCGGTGGGAACCTTGCCTTCCTTGCACAGAAAAACGGCCTCGCCAAACTCGGAGCGAACGCGAACGCTCGCCCCGGCGACGACGTTCAACGCTTTCATATCGTCGGCATGCATCGTCAACGTGTTGACAATCGTTTGATATTCGGCGTGATCTTTGCCGACGTTGATTTGCTGGCCCTGCTTGCTCGTCCGGCCCGCGTTCATAATAAAGCGCTTCGTCGTCATCGCCCCTCGTTGTGGTAAAAGAGTAACGGTCTCACCGATTCATTCTAGTAAAGCCGCGTCCGCGAGGGAAACCTTCTCGACGCGATGTCGGTTAGCCGCGACGCGCGGCGGAGCGCGCTGACGCTCCCCAACGCGCTCCGCCGCGCGTCGCGGCTAACCGGGAACGAACGCGCGCCGGTCGTCGCAATCGCTATAATCGCTTCATGGTTCGATTCCTTGACTCCTGAAAGGTTGAACATGGGCGCGCAGTTAAAGGCGTTGTTGGCTCAGGATCGTGTTATCAAGGTGTTCGCTTTGGGTCAGCTGTGCCATCCGAAACTCGTCGAGATGGCGGCGTGGTCCGGCGGATTCGACGCGGTATGGCTCGATCAAGAACACGCCGGACTTACGGTGCAACAGATCGAAGAAGCCGCCCGCGCCGCGCGCGGCTGCGGCCTCGACAGCTTCGTCCGCCTGACCGCCACGGATTACGCCACGGTAATGCGCGCCTTGGAGGCTGGCGCGGGCGGAGTCATGGCCGCGATGGTGCGGAGCGTTCGACAGGTCGAAGATCTGATGGCGTGGACGAAGTTTCATCCGCGTGGCATGCGCGGTGTCAACGGCAGCGGCGTCGATGGCCGCTATGGAGCGACACCTGCCGCCGATTATTACCGACAAGCCAACGCCGAAACCGTCGTCGCCGTGCAAATCGAACACATCGACGCCGTCGAGGAGGTCGAGAAAATAGCTGCGATTGCCGATCTCGATTTTCTTTTTATTGGGCCGGCCGATCTTAGCCAGTCGATGGGAATTCCAGGACAGTGGGACCATCAACGCATGTGGCAGGCGGTGGAGAGGGTGGCTCGGGCTTGTCGCGCCCATCGCCTTCCGTGGGCCATTCTGCCGCGCGACGCGGAATATGCGCGCCGTTGCGTCGATCTCGGTTGTCGCATCCTTTCTCTCGGCATCGACTCGTGGTTCTTTAATCTTGGCGTGAAAGCCTTCAAGGATCGCTTCGCCGAGTATTTCCCCCCAAGCTGATGCGACGGAGCCAGTCGTCCCCGGTCCTCCGTGGGCGACGGCCCGTCCTACCGGCGGAGCTTTAGCGCCGACGATCTGCTTTTGCGCAGGCTCGCTCGGCTCGCTGAATCGCGGACTGCAACTCGTCTCGGACGGTGCCGAATTGCTCCAGTCCCCTCAGTTGGACGTTGAGCTGCTGCAAATCGGAAGCGGCGGCGCGCGGACGGGTATCCAAGCGGAGGTCGGCACTGGAGATGGCCTCATCGACCGTTCGACGAAGCCAAGCCATTTCGCCCGATTTCACCTCGAGAGCAAAAGAGGGAAATGCTTGGACGAGGAGATGTCGATCCGCCGCGCTGCGTAGAAACTCATCCACCTCGCCCGGCTGCATCGTCCGCAGTTCGTCAACCTGTCGATAGGCGGACCAAAGATTGACGCCGCTGAGAGTCGGTACGAACCAAGCGGACACTCCAGCCAAAGCCAAGCCAGCCGTCATCCATCGTAGCCGGGCGTGCCACGCTCGATTCGCATTCGGCCAGAGACCGAAGAAGAAACCGATGAAGATGGCAAAGAGCGTAACGAAGACTCGGAAATAATGCGTCCCGCCGAAGAAACTGAACCCAGCGATGGCGAGCGTTCCCAGCAGCAGAAAGAGGATGGGAAGAACGCGAGACCGCTTCGGTTCGCCCACTCGTTGGAGATCGGTCGATGGTTGAGCCTTTTTCGCTTTGCGCTCCGCACATTTATTCTTGCCACAGCAGCGCCGTTTTCGTTTCGTCGCCGGGGGGTCGATCGACTCGGCCAAAGGAATCGCACCTTTTGATGTGGGGCGAAGGGGCGGAGATGGCCGCCAAGGCCGGCCGGGGTTCAGCGGCTTGGGTATCGGTACGTCAATCGGTCGCCACGGTTCGAAGGGGTTCACGATGGCTTTCATGGTCCGCTCTCCCTCAACGGATTCATCTCCCATTTATCGTATCCGATGCGTGAGATGGAGTACAGCTTGGCAGATAAGAAAAATCTCTCGGTTCGCCACACCCGGCAGTTTCGCTTTACCCGGCAGCTTACGCTGCTGGTTCGCCACACCCGGCAGCTTCGCTTTACCCGGCAGCTTACGCTGCCGGTTCGCCACACCCGGCAGCTTCGCTTTACCCGGCAGCTTACGCTGCCGGTTCGCCTTGCATGGCAGTTTAACGCTGTCGGTTCGCTCAGACTTCCACGACGAGAGTGAGCGAGCCTGTTTCTGGGTCTTCCGTAATCGCCTTAATCTGTCCCATCTGGGCGGCCTTGCGCTTCAGGGCCTCGGCGGTGACGCGGTTGACGACTCGATCCAATTCTTGCCGAACTTCTACCAACTCGCGCTCCAGACGGTCGGTCACTTTCGTTTGTAAGCCTTTCGTCTTTTCGTTGGCCTTGCGGTCGATGTCTTTCTCCAGTTGTTTCTTGAGGTTGTCGCGCACCACCTTGGCATGGGGGCCGATGTCGTCGTAGGCGCGATCCGAGCGCTCCGCTTCAATGGTAGCCCGTTCGGAATCTTGAGCCGCTACCACGACGGTGGCCGTGGCCGGGTCCACGGTGATGGTAACGCCGTTTTGAGCGCGTGTAAGACGGCCCCCCCCGCGTTGGAAGCCGCGCCGTTCCAGTTCGTCGGCGAGAAGTCCGGCCATCTGCTCCGGCGGCAACACTTCGAGAATCTCCAACGATGTTTGAACGTGATCCTCGGCACATACGGTGCGCGTTTGGCAATCTCGGACACTGACGAGGTAGGAACGGCTCATCAAGATTCTCCTCTCGGGAAGTCGGAATCTCGCGCTCCATGCGATGTCGCAAAGCTGGACTCGGAACCCCGATTTATGCTTCTTGGATCGGATCGAGCTGTTTTACGATCGCGCGCGCTCGTTCGGTTAGTATATCGCCTTGCACTTGTTCCCAATCGGCTTTCCACAATTGACTGGCGGCATACTCATCGTCCAGGTAGCCGATCCCGCGTGCCCGCCGCTCCCACGATTGGAAACGATCCATCGTTCGCAAGAAGGTGGTGGCCGCGCGATAGATCGCCGCGCGGTCGGCAAGACGCCAGCCGGCCAAATGCAGACGTTCGGTCCACATCTCGGGACGCGCGTTCGGACCCAACAATGCCGCCGACGACCGCAGGAGGAACCGAGCCAGATCCATTCGCCCCTCCCGTTCAATGGCATCGAGAAACGCCGTTAACCCCCGCTCTTGGGCCGCGCCCAACGCGAGCATGACTTGGGGATCGGCAAGTCGTGCCTTGCTGCTCTCAACAGCAATCCAACGCCGCTCCAGTTCCGGTTGCAGCGCCTCCAAGATGCACGCGCCGACGCCGTTTGTCCAGGGTGCGAAGTTGGGCCTCACGCTCGAAGGAGCCAACGAGTAGTCGCCGGGGTGGGCCAACCAACACAGTGCATGTCGAACGAACGGCTCCTCCCCCAGCAGCTTAGTCGCATTCAGACCCGGTCGCAACTTGCACAATCCATCGTGGGCGAAATAGAGCAGGAGCAGATCGCCGAGCGTCAAGTCGTCGTGCGACGCGCGCCAGGGGCGATTCGCGCCGTCGGGTCGATTGGCCGTGATCCAAATGAGAAATCGCATCGTATGGGCGGAGAAGGTCAATCCCAACTCGTGCGGCGCGGTTCTTTCCCAAAGTCGGCCTTCGACGGCGCGTCCTTGGCGCAAGAAGCGTTCGCGCCTCCAGCCACCGCCCCGCGCCAACAGCTGAACGCAGCCCTTGCCGAGGGCATCTCGAATGAGTTCGACGGCGCTGCGCTGGAGGCAGGGCGGAGCGGAGCATTGATTTTCGAGCAGAGGCAAAGCGCGTTCGGGAGGCTCGCGGCGTAGGAAGAACCCCAACAGCCGAAGCAGGTTCGCTTCAAATCGGGAGACCGCGCGCAACTTCGTGTCCATTTCATCATCGTAGGGGAAGCCGCGGTCGCAAAAAATGGGGAGAACTTTCTCATCCGCGCCGACGTGGTGAAGCAGTTGCATTCTCGATCTTGTCCGACTATCCTCGAGAGAGGTTCGAGTGCTTTGCAACACGGCGGACGAGGGAACTATGCCCAAGGATCTGCACGTAATATCCGGACCCGATACGGGCCATATGTTTCGATTGTTCGAGAACAATCCCTTGATGTTGGGCCGCAGCCGGCACGTCGTCGCACCGCTCAAGGATTTGCAAGTCTCGCGCGTCCACTGCGAAATCGAACTGGAAGACGGACAGGTTCACGTTACGGATCTGGAAAGCGGTGGAGGCACCTTCGTCAATGGCACGCGCATCGAGGAAGACTACCTTCAACACGGCGATATTTTGCAGATCGGACAAACGCAACTGCGCCTGCAAATCGACGACGAAGAGAGCGCGTCGCCGTCGCGCGCAGCGGCGGCTCCCCCCAAGCAGGTCGTACTGACCGGCGACCGATTGCAAGAATTGAGCGGCAAGAAACTGTCGCACTTCCACGTTGGCGAGCTGCACGCGCGCGGCCAATCCGGCCTCATCTTCGAGGCCCGCGATTTCAAGGACGATAGCCCCGTGGCATTGAAGGTTCTCTATCCCGCCGCCACCGGCAACGCCAAAGAACTGCGTCGCTTCGTGCGTTCGATGCGCACCGTCCTGCCGCTCCGCCATCCCAACTTGATCGCGTTGGTCGGCGCGGGCAAGAGCGGCCCCTATTGCTGGGCGGCGATGGAGTTCGTCGAGGGTGAGAGCCTCACGCAGGTGATTCAACGCATCGGCGTGGGAGGAATGCTCGATTGGCGCTTCGCTTTCCGCGTCGCCGTTCACATCGCCCGCGCGCTGGAGTATGCCCATAATAGCGGTATCATTCATCGCAATTTGACGCCCCAGAACATCCTCGTTCGCCGCAAGGACAAGGTGGCGAAGCTCGGCGATCTGATCTTGGCCAAAGCGCTGGAGGGAGCGTTGGCCGAACAGCTGACTCGACCCGGCGAGATCCTCGGCGATCTCCGCTACATGTCGCCAGAGCGAACGATGGGAACCGATGTGGACCGTCGTTCCGATCTGTATAGCCTCGGCGCGCTCTTGTACGCCCTGTTGACCGGCAAACCCCCGTTCGAGGGCGGCTCGCTCGTTGAAACGATCGTCAAGATTCGCACCGGCATCCCGGCCAAGCCCAAACAATTTCAACCGTCCATACCCGATCGTTTCGAGGCCATCGTTCTGAAACTCATTCAGAGACGCCTCGAAGATCGCTTTCAGTCGGCCGCGGAGCTGCTCAACGAGTTGCGGCGCGTTGCTAAAATACTAAGCAAATAATCTCCACCCCGAAGAGGCAGCCAATGTCCGCTCAACTCGAAGTGATTGTCGGCGCGGATAAGGGACGAGTCTTTCCGCTCGCGCTCGCCCAAGGTGGTTCCGTAATCCTCGGACGCGGACGGCAAAGCCTGACGCGCCTGAACGATCCGCAAGTCTCGCGCGCTCACTGTCAGATCGAGATTCGCGGCAACGACCTGATTTTGAAGGATCTCAACAGCGTCGGAGGCACCTTCGTCAACGACCGAGCCGTCGGCGAACACGTTCTCCGAACCGGCGATGTGCTTCGCCTCGGAGAGACGCAGTTGCGCTTCGAGCGCGTGGAACTCGCCGATCAGCAGACGTTGCCTCCGCCGCAGGCGCGCGCGCCGATCCCGATGAATTTGACTCTCGACGATCCGGTACCACGCGGACGGGCCACATCTCCAAAGCCCACGCCGCCGAGCGCTCCGATCTTGGACGTTCTCCCTGTCGCTCCAGACGATCTTCCCGCCGCCATTCCGATGGACGACGACGAATCGGACATCCTGCCCGCTCCCGCCGCGTTGAAAGTGTTGCCGGGCGAACGACTCGGCGAGTTGAGCGGCTCGATGCTCGGTTCCTATCGACTGAACCAAGTGCTGGCGCGCGGCCAATCCGGCGTCGTCTTCCGCGCTTGGGACGTCAAGCGAGCTTGCGACGCCGCCGTCAAGGTTCTCAAGCCGGAGTTCGCGCGCGACGATGTGGAGGTGCGCCGATTCGTTCGCTCGATGAAAACGACGCTTCCACTTCGCCATCCCAATCTGATTACCTTGTATGGCGCGGGCAAGAAGGGACCGTACTGCTGGGTGGCGATGGAATTCATCGACGGCGAAAGCCTAACCGAAGTGATTCAGCGCATCGGCGTGGCGGGGATGCTCGATTGGCGACACACCTTCCGCATCGCCGTTCACCTCGGCCGCGCGCTGCAATTCGCCCATCGCAAGCACATCGTTCATCGCAATCTCACGCCGCGGAACGCGATGATCCAACTCACCGACCGCGCCGCCAAACTCGGCGACTTGATGTTAGCCAAGGCGATCGAAGGCAACATGGCCCAACAAATCACCCGTTCCAACGAGGTACTCGGCGACTTGCGCTATATGTCGCCGGAGCAAACCTTCGGCCCGGAACGCCTCGACGCCCGCTCCGACCTCTACAGTCTCGGCGCGATGCTGTACGCCTTGCTGACCGGCAAACCCCCGTTCGAGGGAGATAATCTCGTCGAAACGATCGCCAAAATCCGTCAAGCGCCGGTGGTCGTGCCGAAGAAATTTCAGATGTCTATCCCCGACGCTTTCCAATCGATCGTAATGCGTCTCTTGGCCAAACGCCCCGAAGACCGCTACCCCTCCGCCGACGAGATGCTCCAAGAACTGGAGCGCGTCGCGCGCTTTAACGGCGTGACTCTCCGATCGTAACCCACCCAGTCCTCGCGCCCTCAATCCCCTGCTCCTTCCGGCGAGCCCCAGCGATTCCGTCGAGCTCGCCGCCACGAACGATGAATCCGAATAGGCCACCACGGAGATCGCGGAGATCGCAGAGAAAATACAGGAGATTGACTCTCAAGCGTTTAAGCTCGTTGAGGGTCGAGCGAGTTTGCCGCGGCGACATGCGAGGCCGGTGTGCTTAACTCATTTCTCTTTCTTGCTCTGCGCTTTCTGCGTTCTCTGTGGTGCGCAATCCGGGCTAGTCCTCAACGACGCCACCATTCGAGAGTGCTTGGCGACGATCGTTCGGGGGGTTTTTGTTCTCGTTGGTAAGGGAAGCGGGCGCGGGGACGGATTGCGCGATCCAATTGCGGATTTTGTCCCAGGGAACGGATCCATACAGTGGGAGGCCCGAATCGAGAGCGATTTTGCCCTCCGCATCGATAAGCAACAGGCGCATGGGAAAGGCGCGATAGAGTCGAGAGACGGTCTCGTCGGCGTCGTCGAGGAGACAAGGGAACGACAGCCGATAGTGTTTCATGCCTTCTCGTGCCAAACGAAGCGAAGAGTGACGCTGCCCCTGTGTCCTGTCCTCCTCTGCTACAACTTTCTTCAGTTCGCCTTCCGTCTCGTGCCCCGCCTCTCGTATGTAAACAAAGACGATCTGAATACGATCGACATAGTTTTCTTGCAATTCCCGCAGATGAACCACCTGCTTGCAGAAAATGTTTCAGGTGAAGCTGCTTAAAACGAGCAAGACTGGCTTTGGTTTGGAACCTCGAACAGTCTTTAGGGACACCAACGCTCCGTCTTTCAGGGTCGGCAAGCGAAAGTCGGGAGCGGGCGTGCCGGGAGGGAAGGGCCACATCGGGGCGATTGTGCCATCGTCGCTCGCGCGGAGCATTTCATCCAGCGCGACTTTCTGTCTTCTCTCCCGTTCGGCGAAGCCCATGTCGATTGCGGCACCGATCAGACATGCAACCCCCGAAAGCACAAGGTAGACACTGACCCACGGAGCGCGAGGCTTGCGGGACCGTGAAGTAGATCGACGACGAAAGCAAGGTCGGCTTCCGGCAAACAACGCCAGCATGCCGAGGACGATAAGGGGTATATCGAGATAGAGCAGCGTTCCCACCATTCCTCCGCCACAAGTGTCCAAGGCGAGCTGGGACCAATCGTTTCCACACGAGATGGCGAAACGAATACGAGTCTCCATTCTCGACGCATTTTAGAATGTTATGTATGATAAAGTGATTAACTGAGAATGAATGCAATCTGAGTGAGCGATGAGAAAATGAGAAGGGAAAGGGGACGCAGAAAGGTTTCGCGGACGGATGAGAGACTGCCGGTCAAGAGGGAGTGAAGCCGAGTCCGCCACGCAAGCGTGCGATCTGTTCGCTCATGGGGCGCGGTGCCTTGGGTGTCTTCTGGCCGATGCGGCCTTCGACTTGGAGAGAGACGACGACCGGCCCCGGCCCCGATAGCGCTTCCGCCGCGCCGCCGCGCCAGGCGTCGGCGCGGTCGAAACGATAGACGCGCTCAATCCCAGCAGCCTTGGCCAATGCCGCAAAATCGACGCGACCCGCGCCGGCCGTGGGTTGCCCGCCCGTTACCTCGTACAAGCTGTTCTCGACGATGAGCAAGAACACGTTGGCCGGATGATGGGCCAAGGTCACGAGACAGCCCAAGTTCATCAGCGTGCAACCGTCGCCGTTCAGGACCAGGACGCCTCGCTCCGGTTGCGCGAGCGCCAATCCCAAACCCAGCGATGGAGCCTGCCCCATTGCAGAGGGTATATAGATAAAATCGAGCGGCGTATCCGACCATTTTGGCCACTCGCCCGCCGCACTCATCGTGGCGACGACGATACGTTGTCCGCGATGCAACGCCACCACTTCCAGAGCTTCGCATAGCTTCATCATGGGAAACTCACTCGGCAAGGAGAACGGCGAACGATTCGTTCTTCGCGCTGGCCCGACGATATGCGTCCGAAATGTCGGAGGGAGCGTGGCGCTCGTCGAGCAGAACGTAGGGGATCTGCCAGGCGCGGACAATCGGCTCGGTGAATACGGGGCAGCTATCGGTCGATTCGCCTTTTTGATGGGCACGATAACTGCGAACGCCGATGAGGAGGAAAAGAGGGACGTGCAAATCGTGGAGAATGTTGCGCAAGGTATCGCCGGCCTCGAACAGGCCGGTGCATTGAATCAGAACGACGGGGTTTTTGCCGCCCAGTTTCAGTCCCGCAGCCAACGCAATGGCCTCGCCCTCACGGCAGACGCGGAGGAGTTGCAGGCGAGGAGCCTCGCGCAACTCCGGCTCCCATCGCCCGAGGTCGCTATCGGGAATCCAGACAACATGCGTAACTCCGCAGTCTTGAAGCGCCTGGACCACGGAGGCACCATCGAACATGGATGCACTCCATCCCTTGCGGAAACAACCGACCGTCGGGTATCGCGCTCCGCTGCGCGTCGCGGCTAACCGACGGTCGATTGCGAAACTACGACAAAGCGATCAATCTTCTTTATGAGCTTGGTGACACGCCTTGCAATTGGCAGCCTTCTGGAGGGCTTTGCCTCCCGCTGCTTTACCGTTGATGACTTCCTTCGTTGCCGAGACCAATTCCTCGGTTCGTTTTTTCCAATCGCCTTCGTCGCCCTTGGGCGGCTTGCTCTTGCACAGACATTCAAACATCTCCAGCAGCTTCTTTTGGTCGTCCTTGCTCGCCTTGCCGCTGGCCACCTTGGCACACAAACTCGGCTTGCCCTTCATGCCCTTCTTCATGACGTCTTCGATGCTGTACTTCGGCTTGGCATCGTCGGCGGCCCGGAACATGCCCAGGCCGGAGACGAGGCCCATCGTCAACACCGCCATCATGAAATACTTCACCGTGCGCATGCGTCATTCCCTCAAGATTTCGTTTCAAGCCAATGACGCCGAACAACTCGGCGTCGTTATCCAGAAGACTTCGACGGTAGCCGAACCTCGCCTATTCGATTCGACATTCCATCGTAGTTATTTGATATGGCCAAGCCCGTCACACGGCAATCGGCCTTCCTCCTCTCGTTCGCTCCAGCGATTGCGGTAAAATGGACGCATGGAAACTTTGGAAGAGCGGCTGAAACGGCAGGCGCGTCGTATCGGCTTCGACTTGGTCGGCATCGCTCCGGCGACGGTGGCAGACGGTTTCGATCGTCTGAGAGAATGGCTCGACCGCGGGTACGCCGGTGCGATGGATTATCTACACCGTCACGGCGAGGCGCGCCGCCATCCATCTTCGATCCTACCCGAAGTTCGCAGTGTTATCATGGTGGCGATGAATTACCGCCCCGAAAAATCAGCCGTCCCAGAACCCTCAACGTCCAGTTCGACCGTGGGACGCATCTCCTGTTATGCGCGCGGCCGCGACTATCACGATGTCCTGCGCGCTCGCCTCCACGGTCTCCTCGATTGGCTGCGCCAGGATCATCCGGCATGTCGAGGGCGCGCCGTCGTCGATACCGCTCCCCTCCTTGAGCGCGACTTTGCTCGCCGCGCGGGATTGGGTTGGTTCGGCAAGAATACCATGCTGTTGAATAAAGGTCTGGGCAGCTATTTCTTTATCGGCGCGTTGCTAACCGATCTGGAGCTATCCTGCGACGCGCCTCACATTGTGGCCCATTGTGGCACTTGTACGTCGTGTCTCGATGCCTGCCCCACGCAAGCCTTTGTCGCGCCCGGAACGCTCGATGCTCGGCGTTGTATCAGCTATTTGACGATCGAGGAGCGCGGCGAGGTTCCACTGGCCTTGCGTTCGGGTGTTGGCGATTGGCTGTTCGGCTGCGATGTTTGTCAAGACGTTTGCCCGTGGAATCGTAAAGCGCCGGGGAGCATGGAGCCGGAACTGCAAGGTTGTATGCGACTCGATGCGTCCGAACTCTTGAGTCTGAGCGAAGAGGAGTTTCGCCGTCGCTTTCGCGGCACGGCTCTTATGAGGACAAAACGGAGTGGATTACTGCGCAATGCGGCTTTCGTGCTGGGTAACATCGGCGATGCCAGCGCTCTGCCGTCGCTGCGTCGCGCGCTTGAAGACCCGGAGCCGTTGATTCGCGAAGCGGCGGATTGGGCTATCCAGCAGATCCTCGCTCGCATCTGAACGCTCGATTGAAATCGCGCGAGAATCAGACTTCCAATCCCAGTTCGCGCAAAGACTTCGCACGCATCAAGGCGCGTCCCAAACTTGAAAGTTGATCCGCTGGCAACTGCCGCAACCGCGCAAGCACCGTTTCGGAAAGCGGGCCGAACCGCTCTTCCAGCTGCTCGCGTAGTAGCTCGCGGTGGCCCTTTTCGATGCCTTTCTCGATGCCTTCTTCGATGCCTCGTTCAAACCAGGTCGTGTTCATTGCCTGCACTCCTCGATACGGTTCGGTCGCTACCAGTTTTTGAAACTCGCGTTGTTGCTCGTCGTCCAACGGCAGATATGCCTGAACGCACTCGCCCAACAAAAATCGCTGCTGGTCGGTCAACGGCGCACTCGAAATCCTCCGCAAAGCCTCGGCTCCCAGCCAGCCCATACGCTCCTTCGGTATCCGCATCAACGCAGACAACGCGACTCCCAGCCAGTTGTCGCCCCTTACATATTCTAATCCGTCCAATTCGGGAAGACCTACATACAAATACTGGAATCGCACCGTCTTAAAATCCCAGAATGCCTCTTCATAAAAATCAACGCCGATGCCCTCCATGCCGACGTGCAAATACACGGCCATGGGCAAGACCGGAAGGCGGTGTTTGTTACGCAGATCGGTGTAGGAATGGAATAAGCGCGGCCGTAGACGGCTCGCTTTGTCCATCGCCTCGATTTCCATATGAACCAGAGCGAGCCAACTATCGTCTTCGCCGGGTCGTTGTCCGCGAACCGCTTGCCGCGTTGGCAATTTGCCGACGAGATCGAGAACGCGACGGGAGCCTTCCGGTGGATCGGAGAAAACTTCTTGTTGCAACCACTCGACGGCGGAGCAGTCCAACCGTGCAGCCCACTCCGCGAAGAATAAGGCCAGAAAGTCGGGGAAAAACTCTTGAATCAGCGTCTTGAAACGCTGGTCGTGATCGCTCCGTTCCGTCATGGCTTACTCATACCCACAAAACTGCCCTCGTTCTCGCGCGCCAAAGCCCACAAGAATGCCCCTACGTCGGGGCTTTCGTAAAAGAAACCGATCGTGTTGATGCGCACGCGCGGTTGGCCGGCACGCGGGCGGTTCCAATCCGATTGCAACGTTTTGCGCAAGTGGCGCGCGAGCAGATTGGTACGATCGACTTCCTTCAGGGTAGTCGCGGCCCCGGCGTCGATTCCCTCGCCGAGGTTGGGCAAGCCATCGGAGAGTAAATAGATCGTGTCCATCTCTTTATTGCGAAGGCGAAAGGCCAATTGCAGCGCGGCGTACAGGTTGGTGCCACCCTTTGGCACAATCTTCGCCAGGGCGTCCACCGCGCGCTGCGGACTTGTGACCGCGTTGAAATCGAGCCATTCTTCCTCGCCGTCAAACAAGAATGAAGCCGTTTCCGAGAAGACGACGACCTGGTACTTTTGCAAACTGGGCGTGCTGCGCATCAGCCGCGCGACCGTATTGCGAACGTCGGCCCATTTCGTGGGAGCTTTGGTGTTTTCGTCCACTAGTTCCATGCTGCCGGACGCATCGACCAGGAAGAGAACGCGGCGTCCGGTCAACTCGATGCCCGCGAAACGATTGTCCGCCTCAGATCGGACGCGACCCGACTCGACTTGTAGTTTCTTGTTCTCTTGTCGCAAGGTTAAGATCTCTTTATCGCGCTGGGCGAGATCGCGTTCCAGGGCGGCTTGCGACGATTGGATGCTCGCCAGCTTTTTTTCGGCGTCCTTCACCTCGCGCAGACGTTTGGCAATCTCTTTCTCCAGTGCCGAGGCCAGGGCTTTTTCGGAGGCATACTGTTCGCGCGCTTCCTTCAGATCGGCACGAAGACTCGGCACGACTTTGGCAGTATCCCGCATGTCCTTCAAACGGTTTTTGGCCTCGGTCAACGCCTCGGCCAATTCGCGGGCGCGCGCCGTCTCCTTTTCGCCGCGCTTCGCGCTGGCGTTCCATTTTGTCTCCAGGTCGGCGATCCGCGCGATGGCTTGCTTCTCCTTGCGCTCGAACTCGTCGGCGCGGGCGGTCTCCAGTTCCAAACGCGAGGAGCGCTCTTTCAAATCGCTGGTCAGCGAGGCGATGCGATCCGTCAAACGCTTCAAAATCTTTTGCTGATCGCTTTTATCCTCTTGGAGCGATTCGACCCGCGATTGCAAGAGAGACAGCTTGCTCAGCGTCTCCTCGCGGTCGGTTTGGAGCCGCGTTAATTCATCGCCGATTCGACGTTGTTCTTCCCCAGCGCTATCCTCGTATTGCTTGGCCTCGCGCAAATTGATGAGCCACAACAGAATGACGCAACCGAGCGCGCAGCACAGTACGTCCACCATGGACAAATTGAAGATCGAGGGGATGCGATGGCGAACGCGCATAAGAGAATCCTTTCGCCTCCGCGTCGATGGGAGACGCAGTTGCAGTTTACGCTGTCGTCATGAGGCGACTTTGTCCACTGGCCTGGCCGAGGAAACGAAGCACCGGCCCATCGGGACCGAGACGAATCCAGTCGCCGGAATGAAGAGCCGTCGGCTGTGTGACGAGGCAATCGTTAATTAGAGTACCATATCGGCTGCGATCGCGGAGCAGATATGCGCCGCGCGTCAACACGATCTCGCAGTGGCGGGTAGAAACGGTCGGATAGAGATCGGTCTCGAAAACGAGATGGCACGCAGGATCGCGACCCAGCGAGAAGACTTGATCGTCGAGCAAATGGTCCCGACCGCGAAAGTGCAGACGCGCGGCCCCTCGATCGCCGGCCATCGCCGTCGCGCTGCCCGGCAAAGGCGCGCCGTCGAGATGGCCGTCCGTCAGCTCTCCGTTCATTTGGCGAACGGCCAAATCGAAGGCCGCTCGTGCAATCGCGTCGTCGTCGAGAATGTGGACTCGCGCCGCCGACATCGCTTCCTCGATCAAATCTTCCCCGAAGTCCACGCTATCTTGTTGGCGAGCCGAATCGACATCGGGAGGACCAATTAACCGCTCGACGGCCGCCGTTAAGCCGGGTAGGCGCGATGCCGCTCCGGTCAGCAACACCGCGCCGACCGGACCCAACTCGGCGATCTCCGCCAAGAAATGTTCCAACTCGACGAGCGTGCGACGTACCAAGGGCGAACACAACTGAGACAACTCCGCCATCGAAAACTTCAAATGCTGATACCAATGCGGCGTCTGAAGAACGATCTCCGCCGACTCCTCGCGGCTGCGTGCATCCAACAGATCGGCGAGACGATCGAACAGCGTCTGCTCGGTTTCCGCCGACTCGCGCGGATCGCGCCGACTGAGGCGAACGCAGCGCAAGGCGAAGCCATCGAGCAATCGACACAGCCAAACGCCTCGCGCCAAGGGTGGGACCACGCGCAGGTGTGCCATTCGCAACACCTCGTCGCGCACGGACACGGCGGAGAGCGTGAAGGCATGGCCATCGAGATCGAGAACGACGGCGACACCCGACCACGGAAGGTGTTCGTGCGCCGCCAAGGCGACGGCAATCGGCGACGGGACCGAACCGAGTAGGTTCAACCGCGCCCGCCCGGCTCGATCCGCCACAATCGCCGCCTGAGCCGCATTGCAATAGGCCGGCAGCGCTACAGTAATGCCTTCGGCGGCTCCGATGCGTCGTTGCAGATATTCGCACACAACCGAGAGCGCGCCGACGGCATCGAGTCGATGTCTTCCCCCGTTCCAAACGCGGTCGTCGCCGAGATAGGGCAGGAAATCCAAGCACGCCAGGTGCGGCGAACGGCGACACAAACTCGCCCCAGCCCGACCGACGCGCAGCTGCCGTTCCTCCAGACTCAGCGCCAACGGCAACTCGCATTCGCCGCCCTCCAAGGGTACACCGAGCGGAATGCGCGGGCCAGAGCCGTGTTGCTCGCCTTGAATCGCTCGGGCGCGGGTAGCGTTAAGGTCCAGGCCGATTAGAGTCATGGTGCGATCCTCAAGTTAGCATCATACATGCGCCGGTGAGCGATCGATCGGGTAATGTTCCGCATCCGTCACGACTTGCGAAATGGCTTCCTTCAAAGAACCGCCCCGTCGACGATAGTTGGCGTAGACCGTCGCGATGAGGGCAATCAATTCTGGCAGGGAACCGGGTATTTCGTAGGTGAACAGACCTCCCGCTGGAAAGACCGCAACCCAGCGAGGCGATTTCCAAATCAAGCAGCAAGCATCTTCAGAAAACTTGGGCCTTCCGTCCGCTTCGCGCACCGCTGCCGCGATCCAAAGCGAGTCACCGTTGTTGCACGAGACGTGAAGTCCTTCCGACTCCAGCTTCGTCACCGTAACCAACATCCGATCCTGTGGGTCGGGCGGTATACTCAGCACGAGGCACGGCCGAATCTTGGCCGCGATGCCAAGGTCGGCCAGCCAAACCTCGCCACGGTCAGGGTGCGGCACGGGCATCCTCCTCGGCATCGTAACTGCGGAACAAGTCGGCCGCTAACTCGTCCAGAGCCGCATCGGGCAGGCTCTCGTCAACAGTACAGCGGCGCAGGATCTCTCCCGCCATTTCTTTTTGTTCGAGTGGCGGGAGCGCGTCGAACGCTTGCAATAACTCACGCATCGTTTCGCTCATGGCAAACCTCCAAGGCTCCTGCTCTGAATGGGTATTTCTCGCCATTCTTCTTATTCGCCGGAACTCTCGCAGACGTCATTCTTCCAAGAAATCTTCCAATGTTCAGCCCATTGTTTCGCTGTCTGGTGTTGCAAACCCACCAGTTCCTCGTCGTTAAAGTAGACTTCAGCGTTGACATGGCTTCGCGGAATCAGCACCTCGCGGACAAAGACGTTGATGGCGTCATTGATCGCGTGATAAAGCACTTCGGAATTTACTTCAACACGACGCATAGCGACCTCTCACGTTAATTCGTCATCCGCGCCTCGGCATTTTCCTCCGGTGCCAGTTCGTACAGCCGCGTTACCAGATGCTCCAAACAATACTGTTGGCAGTCGATGACCAACGCCTCTTCGTCGCGTTGCACCGAATGCAGAAGAAACATCACGACCAAGCTCAGCGCCAGAGCGACCAGCGTGCAATCGAAGGCGACGTTGAGGTGGCGGGTGGCGTCGGCGACGAATTGATTCATGGCCAAGCCGGTCTGTCCGCCGAGCGTCAGACTGGTGGCCAAGCCGCGCACCGTACCCAAAAAGCCGATGGCCGGGATCGCCCAAGCGAGATAATGCACCGTCGCCATGCTCGATACCAGGCGGCCCAAATCGACGTCGGCTTGGGTTCGCACCGTGTCGCTGACATCGCGTCCCGAACGACTGACGGCGTACTTGCTCAACGCCAGACGGATCATGTTGGCCAAGATGTAGGGGCCGCCGCGCGCCGAACGCTGTTCGACGCGCCGTTGCAACAGCCGTGCGTCTTCGGGAAGGATGCACACGCCAACATCGGTGGATAATAGCTCCAAGTCGAAAGCACGGCGTTGGCGGCGCACTTCGAGATAACGGCCCAGGAGGATGAAGGCGGCCCAAGTGAACGCGCAATAGCTGGCGATTTGCTCTGGACCGAGGAGCAAACGGCTGAGGCGTTCCGGCGTCCACTTCGACCAATCGTTGCCGGCGTCGCCTTTGCCGGACGACCACTGCCACAGGGGAATGCAGATGGCGCAGACCAGAGCGAGCGCCAGTAACAAAAGCGGCCATTCGCGCGTGGGACGATGCGAGGGAGTCAAAACCATGCGGTTGTCCGTGAGGGCGACAAAGGATCGGTCGTATTCGCGTAAGGAAATTGTGCGGAATGAGCGGATGAATTGTCAAGGCACGAAGTTTTTAGAGAGAATAACCGATCTCATTAGGGCAACTCCAAAACAGTCTTCAAGCAGTCATTGAGCTGTTGCTTGAGGGCGACCGATAGGTGGCCGAGCGTCTGTCGGATGTCGCTTTGATCCGCCGTCAGGAGGTTGTTGCAGGACACCAGCGAGGGATAGCGAAGCCCGATGGATGTCTCGGGGACTGGGTCGAGGAACAGATGACTCGGGTCGCCAAGCCGTCGCAGATTGCCCGTAATCATGGCGACAACGGTTTTGCGGAGTCGCTGGTTGTCGCGGTCGTTCAGTACCACGACGGCAGGACGAACTTTAGTCCTTGTCACATCGGTGTACGGGAAATCAACCAGGACGATGTCGCCGCGCTGAATCAAGGCTTACTTCCGAACTGCCGTTGGTAATACGCCAGAGTGGGATCATCTCGGTCCTCCTCTTCCATGAGGCGGTCCACCATCTCGCCCGTGACTCGGGGTTCTTCGTCCAGAAGACTCTTGAGCCGTTCGTAGACCTCGGTTTGCAGCAGGACGTAGGTTTTCCCGGTTTCCGGATCTAACAACGGGAGAACGTCTGTCGCCGTTAAATTGCGTCGCTGCTGTGCGGTCAGTTCGATCATGGCGATCTCCTTTGTCACTGCATCGTAGCAAACGAATCCAACGCCGCCAATACGCCTTGTCGAAATCTATCCTCGCGGTAGCATTTTATGCAATGCGCACTCGACTCTCGAATCGCTGTCTCCATCGAAGAAAGCCCCGAAGGCACGAGTTGATCCGATGCCCACTGAAATGAAGCCTCTCTTTCGTCCCGACGCCGTTCGTCCCAAACTCAAGGGATTCGATGCCCCGCCTCCGTCGCCTGCTCTGCTTCAGAAATTGGCGAATTGGTCGAACCTACTCGGTTCCAAGCAGGCCGGGACGATGAAAGAGACCGAACTGCTCGCCGACTTCCTCCGCGATGTGTTCGTCGATCTCCTCGGCTACGTCCCGCCGCCGACTATGCCGTATACTCTGAAACGCGAAGCGTTAGTCGAGGTCGATGGCAAATTCGCCGACGCCGGTTTCGGCGTCTTCGACGGCGAACGCAACGCCTTCGTCGCCGTTCTCGAAGGCAAAGGACCACGCGATCCGCTCGACCGCCCCTTCGCCGGACGCAAACGCTCCGCCGTCGAGCAAGCCCTACAATACGCCGTGCAACTCCGCATCGACTGGTATCTCGTCGCCAATTTGAAGGAGATTCGTCTCTACCACAAGGGGCACGACACCTTCACCTACGAACGCTTCGACATCGCTCAACTGGCCGACAACGGCAACGAACGCAAACGCTGCGTCTATCTCCTCGGTGCCGAGCGCGTGCTGCGTCCGAGCGGCAACCATCTCGACGCCCTGCTGATTGAATCGAAGAAGATTGGCCGCGAACTGACCGAGGCGTACTACCGCGAGTATCGCGCACTCCGCGAACAGATTTTCGAGATGCTCAAAGTACACAATCCGAACGAGTCGCCGCTCGCGCTGTTGGCCGCCACGCAAAAGATACTCGATCGCGTTCTCTTCATCGCCTTCTGCGAGGATCGCGGTCTGCTGCCGCGCGACATCATCGCCCGCGCCTACCAACACGCCGACCCGTTCAATCCGCGTCCCATCTGGCACAATTTCACCGGACTCTTCCGAGCCGTCGATAACGGCAACGACCTCTTGAACGTCACGCGTTACAACGGCGGACTGTTCGCTCCCGATCTCTATCTCGAAAAACTGATCGTACCGGACGCCGTATGCGAAGGGTTCAAGAAGCTGGCCGATTACGAGTACGGCAACGACCCCCTCACCCTTGCCCTCTCCCCCTTCAGGGGGAGAGGGCAAGGGTGAGGGGGACGCCAAGGGCCGCCTGATCGACGTGGAAATTCTCGGCCACATCTTTGAACAGTCGATCTCCGATCTCGAAGAGATGCAGGAACGCCTCGCCGGACGCCTCGCCGAGACGAAGCCGAAGGAGCAGAAGAAAAGCAGCCGTAAAGAATCCGGCGCGTTCTACACGCCGGCGTTCATCACGCGCTACATCGTCGCCCAAACGCTAGGCCCCATCGTTGCCGACCGCTTCGAGAAACTGCGTGCCTCTCACGAAACCGCTGCGGCGAAGAGTATCAAGAAGGTTCTCGCCGATCCCTCCGTTTTCGATCCGCAAACTCTGAAAAAGTCGCAGACCGTTGCCCTGGTCGATTTCTGGCACGATTGGATCGACGATCTGCAAACGATCCGCCTCGTCGATCCGGCCTGCGGCAGCGGTGCGTTTCTGATCGAGGCGTTCGATCAACTGTTCGCCGAGTATCACAAGGCGCAAGGCTTCCTGACCGAACTGCGCGGCGCGACGCTCTTCGACATTCGCAAGACCATCCTGGAACACAATCTGTACGGTGTCGATCTCAACGGCGAAGCGGTGGAAATCGCTCGGCTGTCGTGTTGGATCAAAACGGCGGAGGTCGGCAAAGTGCTGACCAGTCTGGATCACAACATCCGCGAAGGCAACAGCGTCGTCGCCGACCCCGCCGTTCATCCCAAGGCGTTCGATTGGCGGACGGCGTTTCCGGAAGTATTCGCCACCGGCGGCTTCGATGTGGTTCTCGGCAATCCGCCGTATGTACGGCAAGAGTGGATTTCGCCGTACAAGCCTTATTTGCAGCAACACTATCGCGCCTACGACGGTACCGCCGATCTGTACGTCTACTTCTACGAATTGGGAATCAACCTTCTGAAAACGGGTGGCCGACTCGGTTTCGTCGTGACGAACAAATGGATGAAGGCTGGCTACGGCGAGGCGCTGCGCCGCTTTTTCGGTGACAGTGCCTGGGTCGAATCGGTGGTGGACTTCGGCCACGCCAAGCAAATCTTCCCCGACGCCGACGTATTCCCGTCCATCCTCGTAGCCCGCAAACCGACCGCCTCGCCACCGCCTCCGTCCGTTCGTGTTTGCGCCATCCCGCGCGATCAGCTTCGGATTGAGGATCTGTCCAACCAGATCGCCGCCCAAGCATTTGAGATGCCCCGCGATCGCCTCGGTGCCGATGCTTGGTTGTTGGAGCCGTCGGACGTGACGGCGCTGATGGAGAAGATTCGTCGGGTCGGTGTACCGCTGCAAGAGTTCGCGGGTGTTGAATCACTTTCCGGGATCAAGACTGGATTCAACGATTCCTTCTTGATGGACACAGCGACAAGGGAGAGACTTGTTGCCGCCGATCCGAAGTCCGTGGATCTGTTCAAGCCGTATCTTCGCGGGCAGGACATCAACCGTTGGCGGTCGGATTAGAATGGATTGTGGATGCTGGCGTTGAAGTCGAGCGGGAATCATCCGTGGCCGTGGGCGAACGCCGAGGATCAGGCGGAAGCTATCTTCGCCGCGACGTACCCGGCGGTTCATGGGCACCTGAACCAATTCCGTGAGGCGCTTCTCAAAAGGCAGGATCAGGGCGAGCATTGGTGGGAACTGCGCTCCTGCGCCTATTGGGGCAAATTCGATCGGCCAAAAATTATCTATCCGGAGATCACTTGGCGAGCGCAATGGTGTTTCGACGAAAGCGGATTCTACATCAACAACACTGTTTATATCTTGCCCGCCGAGAATCATTGGATTTTGGCGGTGATGAACTCTCCCTTGATGTGGTGGTTCGCTTGGAGAAACGCAATGCACGGCAAGGATGAGGCTCTCCGCTTCATCCGCGAGTTTGTCCAAGAAGTGCCGCTATGCAGGCCAACGGATAGCCAACGATCTATTGTCTCGGATACCGTCCGTCGTCTCATCGATCTCACCGGCGAACAGCATGCAGGGCGAAGTGCAGTCCTCGATTGGCTGCGTGTGGAATATAATGTGGAAAAACCGAGTCAGAAAATCCAGAATATGGCCATCCTCGACGCGGACACGCTGATCGCCGAAGTGAAGAAGGCACGCGGCAGAACGAAACCGCTGAGCGTGGCCGGACTGAAGGCGTTGAAGGACGAACATCTCCGTAGCATCGTACCGCTACAAACGCTGTCCACGGAAGCGCGCCGCCTGGAAGCCCAACTCGCCGAGTTGGTGAACGCGGCCTACGGTCTGACGGCGGAGGAAGTTGCGCTTATGTGGCAGACCGCTCCGTCGCGCATGCCCGGTGAAGCTCCTGCGGTCTAAAAATTGACTGTATGCAGGAAATGCTCTATCTTTCCGGCTGGACCGCCCGCAACTCTTCCGGGACAAAACGCGGCCCGTAGTATGTGGCGAGACGGTTTTTGCCTTCTTTCTTGGCGTAATTCTTGGCTTGATTGGCTCGGTCGCGCAGTTCGCGGTCGGTAAGGGGGCAATCGGGTCCGACGACGCAGACGCCGATGGAAACCGTTGTCGAGCCGTCGATTTCGGGATACTGCAATTCGGCCAACTTGCGGCGGAGTTCGTCCAGAAAGTCAAGAGCGAACTGTTTTGACAGGCTGGGCAATAGGATGAGGTATTCGTCGCCGCCTTGACGGTAGGCGAAGCCGTGATGGTACAAGTGCGCTTCTATAGTTTGCATAAAGAGAGGAAGCAAATTGCGGTCCACTTTCGTTTCGCTGTTCTTGGTATTGAAACTCTTAAAATCGTCGATGTCAAGGAACGCAATGGTGAGTGGCGCGTTGCGCACCTCGCATTTGGCACGAAAATAGGCCAAGTCAGGGAGAAACAATGACGGAGCTTGAAGGATGTGAAACTTTTCATCGTAGCGACGGTCAGGGATCTTCCGCTGCTCGGTCGATTCTTCAACGAACTGAATAGATAAATAATCGGTCGGTCGTGGTAGTCTGAATGTTGGAATCGCTTGGAACCAGTCCTGGCTTGTCAAGGCATCCAATGTTTTGATCTCTTTTTCGATAGTCGCGCTCAGTTCGGGATGAAAGGTCTTCTCCAGCAGTGTTTCGGTATACGTTGCCTTGTCTCTACGGTAATAAAGGACGGCTTGTTTTAGGACTTGGCCCACGACCGGATCGCGCCTGTGTAGATCTTGCATGAATTGGCCAGCATCTGGGCCATCGCCCGCAACATCCCCCAGAGAACCCTGGATATCGTTGATGTACCGATTGACCGTATCAACTTTCTCCGGCGTTATAAAACTGCCAAGGGCACTCTGGATAAGGAAAGTGACTGTCTGGTTGAAATGTCCTTTGAAATTGTCGAGGCAAGTCTTAAGTATCTGCAATTTCAGATCGGGCTGACTCATGCTCCGCCTCCTGTTTGGCCGTCTCGATCATCGAGACTTCACGACGCCGCGCTCAACTCCTTGAGTATGAGGTCATTGAGAACTTTCATCCACACCGCGAGGGGGGCGGAGCCGACCTTGCCAATGGCGATTTTGGCTTGGTTCCAACGGTTCGGATCGCGGGCCAGGTCGAGAAACTCGTGTCCTTTCCAGGTAAGCATGTGCCTATCGGAGCCTTCGATTAACCCGTCCTCCCTCATGATGTTGGCGTGGTGGGCGACTTGTTCGGGCATGAAGCCGCCCATACCGAACGACGGCACCGTCCACCCCGAAGGGCTGTTTTCAATCCACAGCAATATATTCCGCACCAAATCCATGTTTCGCTGCATGGCTCACTCCGCCGATAAGACGATGACGCAATCACTCGGTAAGCATTGTACCAACGGCCGCGCGCTTGAGATATGGTCGTTTCGCAAGCGTCCCGCTGCAAACGCTGTCCGCAGAAGCGCGCCGCCTGGAAGCCCTGCTCGCCGACCTGGTGAACGCGGCCTACGGTCTGACGGCGGAGGAAGTTGCTTTGATGTGGCGAACCGCCCCGCCGCGCATGCCCGGTGAAGCACCCTTCGACTCGAAAACGGACTTGGGAGCTTGACGCCGCACACGGATATAGTGTATATGTGTATACAGAATAACTCTGTACTTGTTTGAGGATATTATGATGATTCTTGCTCCAATTTTGGTCCAGGCCCTTCAAGCGTGCGAGGAGATCCCGAGCGCGAGCGGGACGTTTTGTTACTCGCGGATTGCAGACTCCCACAAGTCCCAAGGAGTTGCCCCCTGGCACTTGAAGGAACTCGCCAAGCAGGGCTTGCTGCAAAGAGTGGATGGCAGCAGGGGTGGACATCGTGCGTACTATCGACTGAATCCCCATGCAATACGATAGTTGATAACCCGAGAGATCAAAGCTTTTATCCATCCACCTTCATGGAGATCTGAGCGTGGACTTAATCCTCCCCGCCGATGCGTTCCTTGAGCATCTCCGACAGAAGTGGGCGCGTGCCGGCGACGGCAAGAGTCTGCCCCGCCTTGAGACCGTCGAGTACGACGGTGAACGTCTCGTGCGAGGGACCGAGTTGGACCCGCAGCGGTTGAAACTCAAGGGGCGAATCGCCTTGGGCGAAGACGAGATGCGACGTGCCGTCGAACTGTAACGCATCGTTGGGAACGGTAAGACGTTGCTGCCGATTCACCACGATGCGTGCCGACCCGAAGGTATGCGGCCGCAAACGTCCTTCCGCGTTCTCCACCTCGGCGCGGACGGCCACCGTTCGCGTTTTCTCATCCACTTCGGCGCTGATCCATTGAATCTTCGCGGGGGGCGCGTTTTCGTTGGGTCCGTCGAGATGAAACAGAGCATGTTGATCTCGTCGCACCTTGCCGGCGTCCTCGAGGCGAACCCGCAACATGATCCACAAACGGCTCACGTCCGCCAACTGAAACTGGGGCGATTGCGGACTCACCGTCTCGCCGGGGACGATGTCGCGCTTGATGACGACGCCATCGAACGGAGCATACATCGGCAGGAGATCGTTGCCGGTGGCGATTTCAGGGTCCAACTTCTGCAACAGCTTCTCTGGAATCCCCAAGGTGTGCAGGCGCGCGGCGATTTGCTCGTCGCTGGAGCGTGACAGTTCGTCGAGCGGCACGGAGAGACCGAGATTTTGCAGCGATTGCACGTCCTTCGAGAGGGCGATGCGTGCGTCGCGCAGGGCGAACTCGGCACTCTCCAGATCCTTGGGTGAGGTCGCGCCACCCGTCGATTGCAGGCGTCGAAATATCTTCTCGCGCATCTGCACCGTCAGCAGCGTTTGCTGGAGATCGAACTTGAGGCGCGCCAGATCCGGCGAGGCGACGAGGGCCAAGACTTCGCCCTTTTTGACTTGTTGGCCCAGATCTTTGTGAACGCTTTTGGCCGTGCCGCTGGCGCGCGTGGAGAGATGAGCGTATCGGCTTTGATCGAACTCGATGTCTCCGTTGGCCACGACGTATTCCTCCACCCATTTCAGCTGAATTGTCTCCGTCCGGACGCCTGCGGAAATCCTTGCCTCCTCGGAATCGAGTTTGAACGGTGGTAGAGGCTTATTCGGATTTTTGTCGTCCGCGTTATCCTGTTTTTTCTCCGCGTCTTCCTCTTTTTTGGTCGGAGAGGGATGGAGCAATTCGGGCAGGCTCGGTATCTTCCAATCCCACGCAAAACCCCACCAGGCTATACCGCCGAGCAACCCCAGCGTCAGGACGGTCGGGATCTGATGCAAAATCCATAACGAGAAGCCGCGCAATCGAGAAAGCATCGGTGTTTCCTCCGAGGCAAGGAATACAAACGTAGGAAGAGAATTCGTCCGGAAGAGGAGCAGTGCTACAGGAGGAGCGCGCGGAATGACTCGTAGAGTGGCAGTGACGGCGAGACAATCGCAACGATTGGGGACACTCGTAGTGGAGAATAGCCGAGGGGCGTCAGCGAATCCAGCGGTAACGCATCGTAAGCCAAGGCCGGCGGTCGAATCGGTTCGCAGTAGGGTTTGACGCCCATACCGGAGGCCAACGGCGACGCGGGGCATCCCGGGTCGTGATCGTCGTCGTCGGATTCCGAATCGTTGGGAAGCTGTCGATCGCTCTGCGCGAGGGACAAGAGCAAACGAGCGGCGGGCGAGGTCCATTTGCACGCACAGATCCCCGGCGGCATTAACAGCCGCATGGTAAGGAGGACCATAAGTAGGATGCGCAAATGAGTCACGATGACTTTTCTCCGCGTGGATCGACACATTTAGCGTACGGTCGAATCGCGGCGAAGTCAACGCATTCGCCTCATCTCCTCGCCCCCACTCTCCCGCGTGGGAGCGCGGGAACGCACGTCCGGACGCTCGGCGTCCCGACAGATCCCTCGTTCCGCTAGGTTCCTCGGGGACGGCCGCGGGGGCGGCGGCGCGGACGGGGATGCAGCGACGAGGCGAAGTCGGCGAGATGCGTCATGCCGTCGCCATAAGTGGTGTACGGCATGACGGCGCGGAGATCGTCGGTTAGCCCGGGGCCGCCGATGGCCACCGGAATGCCGGACTTGTGGGCTTCGTCGTACAGCTCTCGATATGCAGCCAAAAACGTCGTCGGCTCTTCGACGCGATGGATCGACAGCCACAACAGGCGAGGGCGCAATTCCGTCAGTGCTTTGCGGAACGACGAGAACGGAGTATTCGGTCCCAAGTTAACGGGCGACCAGCCGCATTCGAGCAACACCAACTCGACCAGCTGGCTCGCCAAGGCGTGCAGCTGGCCTTCGGGCACGCCGCCGACGGCGACGGGACGAGCCTGCGTCGCCTGCGACAAGAGATGAGATTTCAGAGCGTACAACGATTCCAAACAAATCTGCGTGGCACGATGCTCGTGCATGACATCGATGCGCCCCTGTTCCCACTCGACGCCGATACGGTGCATCGCCGGGGCGATGACGGCATCGGCCAAGGTCGCCGCTCGCATACCGCATCGTTCGGTCCCCTCGATCAGGAAACGTGCGGCGGCTCCGTCGCCGTGGCGTAGGGCGGCGTACAGATCGCGGCTCAGTTTGGTCTCATCGACAGCACTGCCGGACGGAAGCGAGGGATGTAGCCGAGCGAGGTCGAGTTGCGGGAAGTCGTTTTCGCGCACCAGACGCAAGACATCGGCCAAGAGTAACTTGCGATGCCCGCCGGGGGTGCGATGCGCGGGAAGGATACCGTCGTCCACCCATCGCTTGATCGTCGTCACCCCCACGCCGAGAGCGCGCGACACTTGGGCCGTGCTCACATACGCAAGATCGTCCACGGCCCCATCTCCGAAAATGCGTCGTTTTGATCCTTTTTGCTCGAATCCGACTTCAACTCCCTACTCAGTATAGTCGATGTTCTGCCCGCTTTCCCAACGAGTTGAGAAGATTTTTAACGATTTGAAGGTTTTTATGGTTGTCCGCGACGGCGGATCACGGTAAGAATAATTAGGACGATTTGGACGATTTGAACGATTTGTTATCGAGTCCTCGACGATTCGATTGGCAACAGGAGTCACTTTCATGGTGGCGACAGCATCTCCGCGAAAGCGAAGCCGAGCGAACTCGGATCAGCCGCGCTACGTCTATCATCCGTCGTTTCAGGATCGCGACGCGGAAAAACGCTACGGTTCAACGAACCCCCAACCCGAAATGGCGACCGATGCCCAACACATGCCGGACGACATCACGCGCGACCGCGCCCAGCGCATGCACTACGCGGCCTATCGCTGGGAATCGGCAGAATCGACGCGCGAACAGCAGCGGTGGCAGAGGAGATACTTTTCGCTGCGCGACGACATCGTTCTGGGCAATCGCAAACTCATTTTTCGCGCCGTTCACAAATGGAAAAGCGCCGGGTATCAAGCAGACGATCTGATCGGCGAATGCCACGTCGTCTTGATCCGCGTGGTGGCGACGTACAACCCTTGGATCGGAATCCGTTTCAGCACCTTTGCGTTCACTTGTCTGATGCGTGCCCTGTCGCGCTTGTGGGACAAAATCTCGATCGAACAGAAGCGTCAACCGATGCTCCTGGAACAGATGGTCGATTTGGATGTATCCATGCGCGACGAGCCGCCGCCGAGCCAATGGGAGCCGCTCGAAGAGTTCTTCCGCGACGATCACGTCTTATTGACCGAGCGGGAGAAACTCGTTCTCAAACGCCGATACGGACTGTGCAGTCCGCTGGCGAAAACCACCCTGGAAGCCGTCGGACGCGATCTCGGCCTCTCGAAGGAACGCATCCGTCAACTGGAGAAGGGAGCACTCGACAAACTACGGCTGGCGCTGGGAACACACACGCCGCTTGCGTGATTCCTCGCCCTCGAGTGTTCTCGTGTGTTCTCGTTCCCACGCTCCGCGTGGGAACCCAAGTCTTGGACGCTTTGCGTCTTGTGTGACGCGACGCGGAGCGTCGCATCGTCCGCCCCCACGCAGGGCATGGGGGCGAGAAGGCTTGAAGAGCAACGTCCTGCGACACGCGATGCAGAGCTTCGTATCGTCCGCCCCCAGACAGAGCGTGGGAGCGAGAAAGGACATAGCCCATGTCAGGCATAAAGCGCACCATTCTCATCGTTCTTGTTACCTTCATGTCTTGCGGCTTGATTGCGGCTTCGCTGCGCGCGGGCGACGATTGGCCGCAGTGGCGCGGGCCGAAACGCGATGGCCAAGTCGGCGGCAAGAAGTGGCCGAACGTCCTGCAAGGCGAGCATCTGCAAAGACTCTGGCGCGTCGAAATGGGGCCGAGCTACTCCGGTCCTCTCGTCGTCGGCGATCGGGTTTTTGTCACCGAGACGCGCGACAAAAGCGAGGAAGTCGTTCGCGCTCTGGATCGCAAGACGGGTAATGAGTTGTGGCACCACGGCTGGAAGGGGGCGATGACGGTTCCTTTTTTCGCCAAATCGAATGGCGATTGGATTCGCGCTACCCCGGCCCTCGACGGTGAGAGTCTCTTTGTGGCGGGAATGCGCGATGTGTTGGTGTGTTTGAATGCCCGCAACGGCGAGGAACGTTGGCGGGTCGATTTCATGGAAAAGTTGGGCACGCCGCTACCCGCGTTCGGATTCGTTAGCTCGCCGTTGGTCGACGGAGATGCTGTGTACGTTCAGGCCGGGGCCTCGGTGGTGAGACTGAATAAGAAGAATGGAGAGATCTTGTGGCGGAGTGCCCGCGATTCGGGTGGCATGTCCAATAGCGCCTTTTCATCTCCTTATCTAGCCAAATTGGACGGCAAGCGTCAACTCTTGGCGCAGACGCGGGAGAAACTCGTCGGCGTCGATCTCGCTTCCGGCGAAGTGCTGTGGTCGCAAGCCGTACCCGCATTTCGCGGCATGAATATTCTCACGCCCGTGGTGTACAAAGACGGCATCTTTACGAGTTCCTACGGCGGACGTACCACCCTCTATCATATCGCCGCGAAGGACAAGCGATTCTCCAGCGAAGCCGCCTGGTCGATCAAGATGGAAGGTTATATGTCTACCCCTGTTGTGGTAAAAAATCACGTCTACATGCACCTGCGCAATCAGCGCGTAACCTGCCTCGATCTGGACTCCGGCAAAACGTGCTGGACCACCGACAAGCCGTTCGGCAAGTATTGGAGCATGGTCGCGCAAGGCGAGAACATTCTCGCACTCGACGAGAGGGGTATACTCTACTTGTTTCGGGCCACGCCGGAGAAGTTCGATCTCGTCGATTCCCGGAAAATTGCCGACGAAGAGACATGGGCGCATCTCGCCGTTTGCGGAGAGGAATTGTTTGTACGCGAGCTGAATGCGATGAGCGTCTATCGCTGGAAATAGCGGCGGGGAGGAGCGGCCATGAAATCGACTCTCGTCTTGTTCCGTCACGATCTTCGCCTGGACGACAACCCAGCTCTCTTGGCGGCGATCGAACGCGGCGGGTCGATTGTCCCGGTATTTGTGTGGTCGCCGGAAGAAGAAGGGAAGTGGCAGCCCGGCTCGGCGAGCCGCTGGTGGCTACATCATTCGCTGGCGAGCCTGTGTCAGCAGTTGCGCTCCCTCGGTTCCAATCTCGTGGTTCGTCGCGGGAACACGTTCACCGAGTTGCAACGTGTGGGCGAAGAGTGCGGGGCCGATGCCCTGTTCTGGAATCGCCGCCACGAACCGGCCATCGTCGAACGCGATACAACACTCAAGTTAGCTCTGCGCGAACGGGGCTGGACGGTGCAAAGTTTCAATGGACAACTCCTCTTCGAGCCGACCCAGCTGCGGACGCGCGGCGGACAACCGTTTCAGGTTTTCACGCCCTTCTGGAAAGCCTGTCTCGCTCACTCGGAGCCGAACGAGCCGCAACCGGCACCGGGAAGATTGCCCGCGCCGAAAGCCTGGCCACAATCCGAACCACTGGAAGCGCTGCGCCTCCTTCCGAAGATCGACTGGGCATCGGGGATGCGCGCCGCATGGCAACCCGGCAGTGAGGGAGCGGAACGGCGTCTTCAAAGATTTCTTGAGGAGGGACTTGAAACGTATCCCACCGACCGCGACCGACCCGACCGTGACGGCGTCAGTTCGCTGTCGCCGCACCTGCGCTTCGGCGAGATCAGTCCGCGCCGCGTCTGGCACGAGGTCAAGAAACTCGCCGCGCGTGCGAAACGGGCGACGTTAGATCGTGCTGCCGAGTCGTATCTGCGCGAATTGGGCTGGCGCGAGTTCGGCCATCATCTTCTCTTTCATTTTCCTCACACCACCGATGCTCCGCTGCGCGCCGAGTTTGCCGCCTTTCCGTGGCACGATCGACCGAGTGAGGTGAAGGCATGGCAACGCGGACAAACCGGCTATCCTTTGGTGGATGCGGGAATGAGACAGTTGTGGACGACGGGCTGGATGCACAACCGCGTCCGCATGGTTGTGGCCTCGTTTCTGGTCAAGGATCTGCTCGTTCCCTGGCAGACGGGCGCGCGGTGGTTTTGGGACACATTGGTCGATGCCGATTTGGCCAACAATACGCTGGGCTGGCAGTGGAGCGCCGGCTGCGGTGCTGATGCCGCACCCTTCTTCCGCATCTTTAATCCGGTGATGCAGGGAGAGCGTTTCGATCCCCTTGGAGAGTATGTGCGTCGTTGGGTTCCCGAACTAGGCCAACTAGCTGCCCCGTGGCTCCATCGTCCCTGGACCGCCTCGCCAGCCACGCTGGCCGAAGCGGGCGTCGAGTTGGGAAAAACCTATCCCTTTCCGCTCGTCGATCACGACGAAGCCCGCAAACGAGCGCTGGCAGCATTGGAAAAGATCAAGAAATAAGCGGCTCGACCGAGTATGCTCCTCGGCGATCGGCAGTGCGCTTCGATTTTTCGCGAAGACATTGTCGTCGATCCGGAACAGTGGACGAAAAAGCCCAGAGGGTGCGAGCGCACCCTCTGGGCTTGTGTTTTTAAAAGCGAATTACGCACTCTTTTTATCTGGAGCCGGTGGCTTCTCGAACAAAGACACATCGCCTCGCACCACCGAATCGTTCACCACATACTTGGTCTTGGATTCGATGTCCGGCAACTCGAACTGGATGTCGAGCATGATTTCTTCGACGATGCTGCGCAGACCGCGCGCTCCGGTGTCGCGCTCCTTGGCCTTGTGCGCGATCTCCTTCAGAGCGGTCGAGTCGAATTCCAGCTCCGCCCCTTCCATCTCGAACAATTTCTGATACTGGCGGACCAACGCATTCTTCGGCTCGGTCAGAATGCGGATCAGCGAGTCCTCGTCGAGCGGATCGAGCGGGGCGAGGACGGGCAAGCGGCCAATGAACTCGGGAATCATGCCGAACTCGATCAGATCGTCGCTCGTCACCTTCGACAGCATCTCGCCAAGATTCGTCTCGCGCGCCTCGGGATTGCTGCCGAAACCGATGGTCTTGCGACCGATGCGACGGGCGATGACGTTATCGAGACCCACGAACGTACCGCCACAGATGAACAGGATGTTCGAGGTATCGACTTGGATGTACTGCTGTTCGGGATGCTTGCGTCCGCCCTGGGGCGGGACGTTGCTGATGGTTCCTTCGAGCATTTTCAACAACGCTTGCTGCACGCCTTCACCGGACACATCGCGGGTGATACTGACGTTCTGATGCGTCTTGGCGATCTTGTCCACTTCGTCGATGTAGATGATGCCGCGCTGAGCGGCTTCGATGTCGAAGTCGGCGGAGTGCAACAGCTTCAGCAGCAGGTTTTCGACGTCCTCGCCGACGTAACCGGCCTCGGTTAACGTGGTGGCGTCGCCGATGGCAAAGGGCACATCGAGTATCTTGGCGAGCGTGCGGGCCAACAGAGTTTTGCCGCTTCCGGTCGGCCCGATGAGCAGGATGTTGCTCTTGTCCACTTCGACATCGCCGTGGCCCTGATCGCTCAGACTGAGGCGTTTGTAGTGATTGTGGACGGCCACCGACAACACCTTCTTAGCGCGTTGTTGGCCGATCACGTACTGATCGAGCTTTTCCTTGATGTTGCGCGGCGTGGGAATGTGGGTGAACAGCGTTTTGGCACCGCCGCGCCGGCGTTTCTCTTGGTCGATGATCGACTGGCACAGCTCGATGCACTCGCCGCAGATATACACGTCGCCAGGCCCCTCGACCAGAGGCCCAACGTCGCGGTAGCTTTTCCGGCAAAAGGAACAGAAGGCGTTGCGATTGCGCCCGGTGTTCCCCGTGGGGCGTTTTCCGCCTCCACTTGTGCCCGAGTCTTTGGTCGGCATGCGGTCTCCTTTTCGTCGGCCCCACCTGTCGAGAGGTCGGGATTCGTTGTCGGCAACCAGATTATCCACTCACCGGACCAGCGTTCGAAGATCGAAGGAATTAGTCGTTAGTCGTGTCGTCGCCGGAATCCGTGTGACGTGGCAGCGTCATTACGGGTTTAGTTCGGTTCTCAATTTTCGGATTTTACGGGGCGGCTGAAAGTTCCGCAAGGACTTTCGCCGTATTTACGAAGGACGGATACCCGTATCGGGAGTCTCCGGCGGAGGCGGTGCCGTTGAAGGGGGCGAAGGCTCCGCCGGTTTGACGGGGGAAGCGGGCATCCCCAACGTATGGCGCATCCGACCTCCCAAGAGGGAGCGAAGTCGCTCAAACTCTTCGGCGCTAATCGTTCCGGCCTCATACAAGGATCGAAAATGGGCCAGCTGAGCAGTGGGTGACAAGTCCTCCTTTGCATCGCCTCGTCGTCTCCAGCGTTGAACCAGCGCGATTACGAAGGCGGCGACAAGCAACGAGGCAACGAGAAAGAGACTCGTCGTCACGAGTTGAAACGTCCGGTCGTCCGCCAGCAGAAAGAAGGAACGCGCCATCGACTCGCCCGATTGTGATAAGGCCTCATCCAGGTTTTCCAACCCGTCCGCCCGAGGAGCGGGCTATCTTTCTGCCCTCACGCCTCGATCACGTTCTATTATAGCGCCCTGCTCAAGAGAGGAATGAAATTCCTTTTCACCCAACAGCTGCTCCGATGGGGAGTGGATCGTTACAAGACGTACAGATAGCTCGTCTTGGCTGGACCGCCCTCTTTGGTAACTTACGAACATCCCTTATCGGCTATCCTCTCGGCTTTCGGCCATCGGCTATCGGCTGACAGTTTGGACAAATTCCGATAAGTTAACTCATCGGAAGGATTGAATGTCCAATCGACTTCTCTTGTCGTCCAGAAGCCGATATCCGATTTGCCGATAGCCGATAGCCGATAGCCGAAAGTTGATATGTCTCGAATTCTTGCACGTTTGGCGGCGTTTAACTTCTTCGTATTGCTGCTGACCTATGGGGTCGGCTGGCTTTCGTGGTCGCGCGGCAGCGTCGGCAGGAACGACGATTCGACCTACATGGTCCACTTCCTGCTCGGCCTTTTCGCCGTCTTGTTGACGCTCGGGGTTCATTGCCTGATCTTCATTTACTTTCTCGGCACCGGCCGTTGGGTCAAGGAGGTGGCGATTGCGTATCGACTGCCGGACGCACCCTTACCGAAGCTGACGCGCGATCTGAAACGACGGACGTTTCCGGTAGCGCTGACGGCCATGCTGGTTCCCATCGCCGCCGCCGCCGCCGGTGCAGCGGTCCAACGGCAAGAGTGGTCGTGGCTTACCCACGCGGGTCTGGCGCTGGCCACGCTTCTCGTCAATCTATGGGCCTTCGTCGTCGAATTTCGCAACGTAACCATCAACGCTGGAGTTATCGACGAGGTGATGCGCGAAGTCGATCGCATCCGCCTGGCGCACGGCCTACCGAGCAACGCCGACGCCATCGAACGAGAGCAAGTGTGAATCGAACGGTATTGCCGTGTTTCGGATCGGAGCAATCCCATTCATTCCCGTTGCCGTTGCGGTGTCCCCGTCTCCAAGTGACGGATGATTTCCGCGAACGCATCGGTGAACACCTGACGTTGAATCGTACCACCGGGGATCTTGAGAGCGCCAAGCGAACGCGCCAGTGTTGCCGACTGCGCCAGTTGTTCTCGAAACAAAGCGGGCGTACAGCCGACCTCGGCAGCGGTACGCTTCAAGTCCAATTCGCTTTCGAATTGGAGGGTCAGCGCCACAATCGGCTCCGTGGCACCGATTCGGTTTCCCGTCTGAACCACGGCAGCTCGAAAGCGCTCGCTGTCCTGCTCTTGCAAAGCGCGAAAACGGTCCTCCGGCGGATACAGAGCCTTGAGGAGTTGCATTTCGTCGGCAGAAAAGGCAGCGGGATTCTGCTCGATGTGCTTGCGAATCTGGTCGGTTTTGGGCAGAACGCCTCGCGTGTGGCAGGCCATGCACGACAACCCGTTCTCCACGGCGCGATCGGGACGGCGAGGATCGCTGACGATCGCGGTCGGCCCCTTGTCGATGCGTTGGCCGTGCGCGTCGATCAGCATGTAACCTTGCAGACCGTTGGGCAAATGGAAAAGGATCTCGCCGCCGGACGGTTCGAAGGTATTGTCGGCCGATCCCGGTCCGCGCGGATGCGAAAATAGGTTGTGACGACCGACATTATCGGCAAAATCGTAGCTCTTCCAGTACGCACCGCCAAAAGCCAATTCGTGCCGCTCGATGAGGCGATTGTTACGCGACACGCCGGAGCCGTTGAATCCGGCACGAGCCACTCTCTCTTGTTCGATGTCGCCGCCCACATCTACCTTGAGTTGCTTTTCCAATTCAACATCGCTGTTGGGCAGTTGCAACAGATCGTGATACAACGGCGGTCGCGCGGCTGTGGCCACGAACCAATCGCCGCGAACGAACGGTTGTTCGCACGCCGTCGCGGCGACAATCGCTTGCGCGGTGGGGCTATCGGATCGGATGCCGTAAGGATGGACGCCCGCAATGTGCTCCCATACCTTGGCGTTCCAACTGTAATCGCGGACGTCGATCCGGAAAACGGTTCGCTTCGGATCGACCGCTTTGGGCACGACAATCCGCGCTCGCCAAGAGAGACTATTGACCAACTTGGATAGAGCATGCCGATACGTTTGCAATTCGTCGTCCGACAGACCGGCGTTGTACAGATGAGTCAGGGTGAAATAGCGGACGAAGCGTCGTTCGCGTGCCGGTAACGAAAGCAAGTCGGCCATCATTACGGCCCGAATGTCACTATTGGAAAGGAAGGTGCGTTGAGGCGGAGCAAGAGGCTCGGTCGGAGCGTCGTTGTCGATCCATTGACGGATTAACTGCACTTCCTCCGCGTTCGGGCGCGGTTTTTCGTCCACTGGAGGCATCTCTTTTTCGCGCATCCGTCGATAAAGTTTCGAGTGTTCCGCGTCACCCACCTTTATCTGTTTTTTTGCCAATAGTTGCTCGCGATCGAGGATGAAATTGAATCCCCCCTCCGCTGCTCCATTTTCGCCGTGACAACGGTAGCAATGCGTTTTCAAGATCGTACGCGCTCTTGAGGCCAAGGTCGTCGGATCGAGATGCGGTGACTCGGAACGAGATTCCGCCGCCGGTCGAGGCAGGATTGGCGATGTTTGCGCGATGGCTTCATCCGGGGGATTGCTTCGGAGAGGCGGGGGACGAGAGGAAGTATGTCGTCTCGGCAACAACAGAACGCCGGCGAGGATACAACTCAAGAAAATGGCGATCCCGCCCAAACCGAGAACCCGACGAAAGGTACGCGAAGCCGTCTTGGCAACGGTAGGTTCCCTCTGAGGCAACTCGACCTTGGAAGAAACCGAGTTCGATAGCCCGGGGACGAACTGGGCCAAGACGGTTTGGGTGTGCTGGCGGGGCACTTGGAGCCGTTGTCCGCAGGTTGGGCATGACATCTTGCCCCCGCCGACTGTGCCGATGGCGACAACGATGGATCGACAGCGCGGACAACGAAACTGGAACATGGCGATCTCTCGGAGGCGGAGTGGTTTCGCGGCTTTATTCTCCTCTCCTCCGCAAGGGAGGAGAGGGAAGGCCAATTCGATCCTATTTGCGTTCCTGGGCTTTCTCCAAAGCGAAGGCAGCGAGGAGACGAACTTCGCGATCCTTGTCTTTTAGTGCGTAGGTCAGAGCCGCCACGGCTTCGCGTGAATCGGCAGCCATGCGTCCCAGGGCATAAGCCGCGTTGCGGCGTACTTCCGCCGAGGGATCTTTCAGCGCCGCAATACAGGTGGGAGCGGCGGCGCGTCCGATTTTGCCCATCTTGCACAAGCAAGCCAAGGCATTTTTGCGCACGTCGGCATCGGTGGACGAGATGGCTTTCTCGAGAGTCGGAACCGCCTTCTCGCCCATTTTGGTGAGGGCGTCAATGGCTGCATCGCGCGCTTCCACTTTCCCATCGCCGAGAGCGTCAATGAACTTGCCAAGCTCGTCGTTGACCTTCTCCTCAACTTTGATGCGTTCTGTCGGCGGCTTTTTCGCATCGCGCGGTAGCTTGGGATCGCTCGGAGTATCGTCGGAAGGCGGTTTGGCGGCCACGGCTCGCGCGATCTTCTCGATGGATTCTTCCGCCAGTTTAGAGATAGCGGGATTATCGTGATTCAGACGTTTGCGGAGAGAAGGCAACGCCGGTTTGGCATCCGGCCCGATCTTGGCCAGAGCCACCATCGCCTCGCGCGGTCCACGAGGATTCCATTGCCATGCCGCTGTGTTGTCCAACAATTGAATCAGTGCGGGTACGGCCTCTTTCGCCTTCGGTCCCAGAGGCTCGATCGCCATCACCGCCGCGAGACAGCCTTGTTGGAAACCTGGATAGCCTTGAAGTTGTGGGTCGTCCTGAGCGATGATCTTCGCCAGTGCAGGCACGCATGTTTTCGGTTCTACACCGATCTTCGTCATCGTCTGAATGATGGTCGGACGCAGGCTTAGTAACTCCCGATCTATTTGTCGAAATCCGGGAAAAGAATTTTGACTCTCTACGAACACATCCGCAAGGAGAAGCTCGATTAACTGCGGCATCGCAGGCTTGGCATCCTGTCCGATTTTACCCAAAGCGACGACGGCATTCACCCGCATAGCTGGAGAGCGGAGACATGCGGTCAGCAACGGTACGGCTCTCTTTGCTTCCGCGCCCAAAGAACCGAGTCGGTCGATGGCCTCCAGCCGCGTTTGTTTCGCTTTATCTGGGTCCTTAATGGTGTCGACGAGTTTGGAAACCTCATCCGTTGTCTGTGCCGAGGTCAAGGCGTTTAAGAGCATGAGGACAACAATGGAACCCATACCGCGTTTGCAAAACCAGATCGTCATCGTGTCTTCTCCGTTGGATGTGCGCGGCTTGCAGGATAGCCGTCGCCGGTGTCTAGGATTAATCCCGTTTCTGTATCTGTTGCGATGCCTTTTTCGCCGCCGCGCGCGCCTCTTCGTTGGATTCGGTGCGGGCCATTTTGTTCACTTCCTGAAGAGCGCCGAAAGCATCCCGCCCGATTTGCCCCAACGTCTTGACCGCCTCATAACGCACTGAGGCATCCCGATGCGTGAGGAAGGTTCGCAACCGAGGCACTGAGGTTTTGCCGATCTTTGCCAACAGCGGCCCAGCGGTGGTTCTTGTCTCCTCCTTACACAACGCATCGAATAGATAGGGAGCCGTGTCCATCGCCCAAGGACCGATCTCGTCCAATAGTTCCAGAGCCAATCGCTGCTCGGTGTTGTCTTTGTCGATCGCCGCCTCGAAGACGAAAGGAAACGCGTTCTTCGCCTCTATGTGGAAGCGCAGTAAAAGGAAGGCCGCGTGCAGACGAACGAGGGCGCTCTCGTCTTTCAGCAGCTTTGCCACTTCGGGCACGGCACTTTCGGCTTTCGCGCCGACGGCGCGCAAGGCGGTCAACGCTAGAAAGCGAACGCCAACATCGGTATCCTTGACCGCTTCGGTCAGCGCCGTGAGCGCCCCTGCAGCATCCGCCCCGAGTTCGGACAGAGCGTTTGCGGCGTAGCTGCGAACGCGCGCTTTTTTGTGTCGTAAGGCAGTCGCCAGCGTTGGCAAATCGTCCTTGACGGGTTTCCCTTTTCGAGCCAGCCCCTCGGCCGCCTTGCGCGATACCGGATCGCTCTCGTCCGCGAATGCCTTGACCAAGGAGGTGATTGGGCAGACACCCGGCGGCAGTTCGGTTAAGGCGGTCGTCACCTGCAAGCGCACTTCCGCATCCGTATCATCCAGCGCGGCATCATACGCCTGCACTATCTCGTGCGATTGCGAGTGGAGCTTGACCAACGAACGGGCTGCTGCCCGGCGCACGAGGGGATCTTCGTCGGCCAAAGTGTTCAGGAGCAGTGGCGTGGCCTGCGATGGCTCGACCTTGCCGTCGGCGAGAAGGGCGGCAATGTAACGGCGAACCTCCTTCGAAGCCATAGGATGAGAGATCGAAAGTAGGACCAATCTCATCTCTTTTTCGTCGGGAGGGCCGATGCGCTCCAGTGCGGCCAAGGCAGCGCCGCGCAGTTCCGGCGATTTGTCGTTGAGAAGATCCACCAAGAGGAGGCACGTCTGGCGTGCGCGGGGACCAGCTTCGCCGAGCAAACGCACGGCATGAAGACGATTGTCGAGAGTCGTCGAGGGTTTCTTCAAAGTTGCCGCCAAGTGTCCAACATCCACCGTGGTTGCCGTTCCCAATCTTGCCAGTGCCTCGGTGGCAGCCTTGCGCACCTGCGGATCGGTTCGACTACGGGCATCCAACAGAATTGGGAACACGGCATTTTTCGCCTCTGGTCCCATTGCGGCCAACCAACGAACGAGCGCCGCCCGACTGTCCTCTGGAGTGTTCCCGTCCTTGTACAACTCAATCAGCGAGGATGCCTCCTCGGGAGGGAATTTTCCCAACGCATCGAGACTCGCGATAACCGTACTTCGTACAGTCGGCTCCGAATCCTTGAGTGCGGACAGCAAGGCGGGCAAGATTGACGGACGCAGCTTGTCTCCCTGTTTGCCCAATTGAAACGCGGCTTGTCGCCGCAGTTCTGCCGCCCGATCTTGCAACGTTTCCGCGAGAATCGACACCAAAACCTCGTTCTCCAGTTCCATTCCGGCTAGTGCATCCAGAAGGTAGAGGCGTGGTTTGACGCCCAGCTGGGCATTCTGAAGAGTCGTTACGAGAACATTCCGTTCCAGACCTCGAGGGGAACCGATGTGCTCCAATGCCGTCTGAGCGGCTTGGACCACATCGGGCTCCGTGTCGACCAAAGCCGGAAGCAGGGCGGTAAAAGCGGCGTTGCGCACCTTGGGGCCGATTTTTCCCAAGGCCACAACCACCGCGTGGCGTACTGCGGGATCTGGATCGCCAATGTGGGCCGCAAGCGCCGGCGCGGCTTCGGATGCCTTCTCACCGATATCGCCGAGCATCTCGGCGGCGATTCGACGCACATTCGCAGCGGTGCGGTCGCGCAAATCGCTTACCAGTAGCGGCAGCGCCTGTTCCGCTCGTGCCAATAACCAACGCCTTGCTTCGGTTCGCTGTCGCGCATCTTCGTCTCGCAAGGCAGCGATCCAGTATTCCGGTCTCTGCTGTTTGAACGTCAAGAGCAGTTCGCGCAGCAAGCCCAAGGGCAACCAAAACTGCGCAATCGCCCGATTGTCCTCGGTAGTCCATTGCAGTGCTTTCCTGAGTTCCGCGACAGCGGGCGGCAAGTCGGGCGTCCGCCCGATTTGTTCGAGAGCTTTCAGGAGTTGTTTCTGCGCGTCTAGTGCCGACGGAGCATCCGAACAGCCGAACGTAATGCGCAAGTCGAGCGGGTCCGCAGTCGATTCAAGTACGACGGTGTCCGCTTGACGCGCCGCCGCCGTAAGAGCAGTAAGATCGGCATCCCCTAGACGGTTCAGTTGGCGCGGAATCGCCTTGGCATCGAAGGCAAGAATAAGGGCTTTGTCGCCACTCCCACCGCGTAGGGAGTCCAGTCCCGTCGCCAAAGCCGGTCTTTTATTCCGCAACAGCACGCGCCTCAGCGAGTCCGATTTGCCGATGACGAGGGTATTTCGATTGGGGAGATAAAACGCCACTTCGCCTCGGTCGTACACCGTAAACTTCCCGAAACGAGCTTCCTTGAGATCCGAAGCGCCTTCCGCCTGCAAATCGCTCGGCGTGACCAGCCGCGCGGTATGGAGGACGACAGTCCATTCCGGATCCTCGTCAAACCGGCCGCCGAAGGTCATCGACGTTACCTCCGAGAGGAGTATGCCGGCGAAACGGCGAAACGCTTCATCCTCGCCCGCCCCCAAACCTAAACCTCGCTTCTTGAGCCGTTGATGCGCTTTACTGGCCAAGCAAGCCGGCACATTGACAGCAGCCGTCACCTGACACCCATCGGGCAAAAAGAACAGATCGTCCGGAGTGCCGAACCAATTGGGTCGCCACCAAAAATAAGCTCCAACACCAGTGCCAAATACCGCGAGCAATAACAGAAAGAGCAGCGGTTTGACGATGGATCGCCGTTTTCGAGCAGAAGTCGCTTTGGCTGGGCTCGCCGCCTTTGCGCGGGTGGGGACGGATTTCGTCCTCGGTTGCGCCGGTTGAGATTCCGAAGGCATCTTGGGGCTCACTGGCCCCGGCAAGGGCTTGGGCTTGATGTCGGCGGATTCCGACTTGGGCGGGGAGGGTGACTTCAAATAATTCGGCAACGGAGACGCGCCTGTCGTTGCGGCTGGCTTCGACGGCGATCCGATTTGAAAGACGATACCACAGCGCGGACAGCGAAGTTTTTGTCCGATGAGAATGGTGCCGAGAGCCAGAGCTTGCTTGCATCCAGGACAGGTGACACCGTGAGGCATGATGAGCGACCCTCCACTACTGGAAGCACGGACGACGGACAGAGGGACGAGACTGCGGCTTCTCAGCTTGGGCGAGAGAGATAAGTTAGGCGATCCACAAACGGAATTAAGACACTCTAATCTTTGCGGATAGCAGAGTCAAGGTGAGTAGGCGATTTGCGGAGTTATGGAGTCCCGAAGCCATTATTTGCTCAAGATGATGTTTTCAGAAAGGCATCGCGGACAGAGACGTTTGCCACAACGCTTCTACGAAGCATCGTTAAATTGTACTCCATGTTTTGCGATCAAAATCCTCATCCCGCATAGCGGCGCATGACCAGAGCGGCGTTTTGGCCGCCGAAGCCGAAGCTGGTTGAGAGAGCCGTCTCCACCGGCATTTCTCGCGCGCAGTTGGGTACATAATCGAGATCGCAGCTGGGGTCGGGGTGCGTCTGATTGATGGTGGGTGGCAACACGCCATCGTGCAGCGTCAACGCCAGCGCCGCCGCCTCGACCGATCCGGATGCCCCGATGAGATGGCCCACCATCGACTTGATCGACGACAACGGTAGATTCCGGGCGCGCGGACCAAACACGCGCTTGACGGCTACCGTTTCCATGAGGTCGTTGAGGCGGGTGCTGGTTCCGTGGGCGTTGATGTAGTCGATGTCGCTCGCATCGGTGTGGGCTTCGCGCAGCGCCCAGCGAATGGCGCGGGAGGCACCGCGCGCTTCGGGGTCCGGCTTGGTGACGGCGTAAGCATCGAAACTGGTGCCCAGACCGAGAACCTCGGCATAGATCAGCGCGCCGCGCCGCTTGGCGTGTTCCAACTCTTCCAACAGGAGAACGCCCGCACCTTCGCCTAGTACGAAGCCATCGCGTTCGCCATCGAAGGGGCGCGACACTTCTTCGGGCGAACGCTGTGCCGGACTCAGGGCTCCCAAGGCGGAGTAGGCGAGAATCAGCAACGGATCGAGACGGCTATCCGCGCCTCCGGCCAAGGCGATGTCCACGTCTTCGCGGGCAACGAGACGAAACGCCTCGCCGATCGCTTGGGTTCCCGCGGCACACGCCGTGACGATCGTGCTGTTCGGTCCCTGCGCGCCGTGAATGAGCGAGATATGCGCTGCCGTCATGTTGGGCAGATACTTCAAAATCCAGAGGGGGTACAGTGCATCGCGTCCAGCGCGTTCGAGACTATCGAGATTCAACTGACCGTCCGAGTTGAGTATCGACGCCACGATGGGAGCGATCTCCGGCAAATCCATCGGCACGAGTCCGCCGCCCATGACCACGCCCACGCGCTCGGAGTTTTCGCGCGAGAGATCGAGCCCGCTATCCTTGACGGCCAATCCCGCCGCGGCCACCCCGAAACGTGCGCCGCGCCCCATGATCTTCAGGCTTTTGCGATGGGCACTCGGCACGAAGGGGGACAGGTCGAATTCCGGCACTTCACCGGCCACGCGCACCGGCAACGAGGTCGTGTCGAAACTGCGAATCGGTCCTACGCCGCTCCGCCCGTTGACACACGACGACCAGAACGCATCCTTGCCGATTCCGTTCGGAGCAACCACTCCGACTCCGGTTACTACAACTCTGCGCATGGCCTCACTTCCCCTATCTTTCCCAGAGAGCAAATACTGTTCCTATTTGCCACTTGGAAAACATCCCATCTTGTGTATTTTATCTAAAATAAAGTGGAAAGATCAACGGAGAGGATCGAATCCAGAGGCATCTGCGCAGCAGACGCCTCGTTAGGGCCAATAAAGTCGATGACTTATGAAGAGTCGTTAGAATCGGCCCATTTTAGTCGGGGATCGAGCCGCGCGGACAATCGCGGAGAATGGTTTCCGATCCCGTGAACTCGCCCCACCGCGCCGTCTCGGAAGAGTTGTGAGAGTGAAGTTGCTTTCTCAAAATGTGGACGCGCCGTTCATCGGCGACGCCTGTCTCGATGCGTAGACGGTGTGGTTTGCCGTCGCGCATTTCGCAACAATAGGTCTGGTAGCCGCTCGTCACATCGCCTTCCTTGCCGACGGCGGAAAGTGGGAGGGAGAGCAGATCGGGAAGCTCCGCGTTCAAGGTAACGTAGGCGTACATGCCCGGCCGCAACCGACCGTCTTCGTTGGAGAGATCGACCTCGGCCCGCATAGTGCGCGTGCCGCCGTCCACCGACCAAGCGATCCTCGCCACCTGTCCGCGCAAGATGCATCCTCCCAGGGCTTGAACGCGGATATTTGCCGCTACACCCTTTTGCACCCACGAGGATTCTGTTTCCGGTATTTGCACGAAGAAGCGCATCCGATCGGTTCGATGGACGACGAACAACGGCTTGCTTTGGCCGGTCGCCGCGGGTTGCACGAAGTCGCCGGTGACGACGTGGCGTTGGGTAACGACGCAATCGTAGGGAGCGGGGATGCGTGCGTATTCCAACATGGCGCGCGCGTAGTCGCGCTCTTCGCGGGCAACGTCGCGGCGATCCTCGGCCACTTTGAAATCCGACTCGGCCTTATCCCAGCGCGCCTTGCTCTCTACTTGAAAGGCTTGGGCAAACTTGACGGCGGCCTCCGCCTCGGCCAAGTTCGCTCGCGCCGTGAGATAGCCGAGCTGCGCTTCCTCGATATTCTCCTTGTTGACCACTTGATGCATTTGAGACATGCGGCCGTATTGCGATTTCATACGGTTGTAGCGAGCCTGGCCGGCCTGCAATTTCGCTTCGGATTCGGCAACCTTGGCTTCGGCACTTTTGTAGGCGGCCGTGGCTACCGTAACTGCCTGCCGCGCTTGTTTGATCTCGGACTCGGCTTGTCGCAAAAGCGCCTCCTTGTGCCGCAGGTCCACCTCGCGCTCGGGAACCCATAACTCCGCCATCAGTTGGCCCTTGTGGAGAAAGTCGCCTCGATCTTTCCAACCAGCCTTTACATAACCGGAGATCTTGGCCTGGAGAGGGGTTTCCTCGAAAGCCTCTATGGAGGCGGGATTGGAGACTTCACGATGAATGGAAGCGCGCTTCGGGCTGACGACGACCGGCGTCGCCTCGGTTTTCTCTTCGCGCGCGCTTGGCGGTGACTCCACCGGAGCGCGCTGGCAGCCGGACCATGCGACGCAGACGGCAAATGCCAAGGTCCAGCGGCGGCGAAGGTTCGACAACACGACTTCAAGCAACGGGTGCATGGCGGCTCTCCGGGCTGTAGTGCGAACTGAGCGGATCGTCGGGATCGAGCGAAACGGGATGAGCCGGGCCGCTCATCAGGACGGCGAAAAGCGACGGCAAAAAGGTGAGCGTGGCCAACGTCGAGGCTAGGAGTCCGCCAGCGACGGCTCGTCCCAACGGTGCCATCTGTTGGCCTCCGCCTCCCCAACCGAAGGCTAAAGGTGCCATTCCTCCCAACATCGCGCAACTGGTCATCAGAATTGGACGCAGCCGGCTGGCCGCGCCGCGCGCCGACGCTTCGCTCGAATCGACGCCTTGACGGCGGTTCTCTTCCGCGACGGTGACAAGCAGGATGGCGTTGGACACCGCCACGCCCAAAGCCATGATCGCCCCCATGAACGATTGAATGTTCAGCGTGGAGCCAGTCGCCCACAGCATCCCAGCCACCCCGACCACCACGGCCGGTCCCGCCGACACGGACACCAACGCCAGACGCCACGACTGGAAATAGGCCGCCAATAACAAGAAGATTACCACCACAGCCAGGATCAATCCCAGCGACAAATCGCGGAACATCTGCTGGAAAGGAACCAATTGTCCTCGGACCTCGACCGCGATGCCTTTCGGGCGTTCGCCCGCCGCCTGCAAAGCCGATTGCACGCGCTCGTTCACGCGCCCTAGATCTTCTCCCGATATGTTAGCCGTCAGACTCACCAGACGTTTCATGTTGTAGCGATCGTATTCGCCGGGCATTGTCCCTTTGTCGAGTGAGGCCACATCGCGCAGCAAGAGGTTCTTCAAGCCGTCGCCTCCCTTTTTGATGGGAACCATGCCAAGGGCGGCGACGGAATCCATCTGGAAGGGCATGATCTCTACTTGCACTTGGTAGCCGATGCCACTGTTGGGATCGGCCCAATAGTTGCGAGCCACAAAGCGACTGGAGGAAGTAGCCTCAACCACTGAATTGCTAATATCGGCTGCCGTCACTCGACTCAACCCCGCACGCTGGCGATCGAGCCGCACCGCCAAGGACGGATACGCCAACGGCTGAGCGATTTGAACGTCGCACAGCGACGATTCCTTCGCCAACTGCTCCTGAATCTTCAGCGCATAATCGCGATCCTGCTCCAGCTTTGGCCCATTCACGACGACTTCGATGGGCGTCGGCGAGCCGAAACTCATCACCTCACTAATGATGTCCGCCGGCTCGAAGGAGAATTTCAGCGCCCGCGTCTGGGAGTCGGCGCGTTCTTCGGACAATCCCTCGGCCAACAAACGGGGACGCAGCCAAGCGCGAAGACGCTCCGGTAGAACATCTCTTAAGCGGCCTTTTAAGTCTTCAATGGCCACGCCGCTCTTTGGCTTCAGTGCCACCCGCAGGACGGCTTCCTCCGGGCCGCGCGTCCACAAATAGACGGTGTTGATGGGATAGCTCGCGGGAATGAGTCCGACGTAGCCGATGGACACCGCCACTTTGTCCTTCCCCGCCGTTTCTTCAATAATTCGGGTCGCTTCGGAGGCGATGCGTTCGGTCGTTTCGATCCGCGTGCCGTCGGCGGCGCGGAGTCGCAATTGAAATTGGCCTACATCCACGGCGGGAAAGATGTCTTGTCCCAAGCGAGAACCGAACAGCCAAATCAGCGAGACGGCGGAGACGAGATAACCGCAGGCGAGAGGCAGCCGCCAAGGCATAAGGCGGCGCAGCAGTCGGCCATGGAACTCGCGCAGATGCGTCAGCGAGAAACGTCCCGGCGGGGCGTGCGCCCGGGGGTGGTAGTGTCGCAGCAACCACACCGAAAGTACGGGAACGAACGTGCTGGAGAGAACGTACGACGCAATCATGGCGAAGCCAACCGCCAAGGACAGCGGCACGAACAGTGCCCGCGCGGCTCCCGTCATAAAAAACGACGGAAGAAAGACGGCGAGGATGCACAGCATGGCCAAGAGGCGAGGCACGGCGGTTTCCCGATTGCCGAGGCGCACGGCGCGAGCAATCGAGGGCGTATGCTCGAACTGGGTGTGAATATTCTCCACTTCAACCGTGGCTTCATCGACGAGAATGCCGACGGCTAAGGCCAATCCTCCGAGTGTCATCATGTTGAGCGATTGGCCGCATAACGCCAACGCTGCCACCGACCCGAGCAAGGCGAAAGGGATGTTGAGGACGACCACCAAGACACTTCGTGGATCGCGTAAGAACAGTAGAACCATCAACCCGGTTAGGGCCGCGCCCAACACGCCTTCTTCCGCCAATCCCCATAAGGCTCCCGTGACGTGAGGCGATTGATCGAACTCGAAGCGAAGGTCGATACCGTCGGGCAGCGCCTCGCGCATGCGGGGCAGGCTTTTTTTGACCTCGTTAACCACGGAAAGCGTGGAAGCCTCGGCACGTTTGGTCACGACCATGTAGACGGCTCGGCGACCGTTGACGAGCGCATAGCCGGTGGGAATGTCGGTGCTGTCCTCAATGGTCGCCACGTCGCGCAGATAAACTTCTTCCCCCAAGCGCAAGGGAATGGCCCCGATGTCCTTGGGGTTCTTGAGCATGGAATCGACCGGCACAATCGGCATTTGATTGCCGATGCGGACGTTCCCGGAGGGGTTGACGAGATTGCCGCTGCTCAGGGCGGCCACCACTTCCTCCGGAGAAGCGCGGAGGGCGCGCAGCCGGTCGGGGTCCAACTTGAGGACGATGGTGCGCTGATTGCCGCCGAACGGAGGCGGCGCGGATACGCCGGGCAGACTGGCAAACATGGGACGAACGCGGAACAGAGCGGCATCCTGGATTTCGCCGATGCTTTTTGTCTCGCTTGAAAACACCATGTAGCCGACCGGAACGCTGCCGGTGTCGAAGCGCATAATGAACGGCGGCACCGTGCCCGGCGGCATGAAGGCGCGCGAACGGTTGACGTAGCCCACGGTTTCGGCCATCGCCTGCGCCATGTCCGTGCCTTCGTGGAACGTCAATTTCATCAGGGCGATGCCTTGCACGTTCTTCGATTCGACGTGATGAATGCCGCCGATGTAGAGGAAGTGATACTCGTAGTAGTTGGCGATCAGTCCTTCCATCTGAGCGGGGTCCATGCCGGCATAGGGCTGGGCAACGTAAATTACGGGCAGGTTGAGGGAGGGAAAGATGTCGATGCGCATGCGCGACAGAGCCAAAACCCCGCCCAAAACGAGGGCGGCAATGCCAACCATCACCGCGTAGGGATGACGCAAGGCGAAGACGATAGGATTCATTGCTTTGGCTCCGTTCTCGCATCGCGTTGCTTGCGGCGGGCAGTTTGGAAATCTCGATCGTCGTCTTCGAGGACTTCGGCGACCAATTCTTGCATCTTACTGCGTGCCTGGTTCAAGATCCGTTTTCCCGCCGCGGTGGCACGGTAATACTTCCTCCTTCGGCCGTTTACCACGCGCGATTCGTTCTTGAGATAGCCCAACTTTTCGAGTAAGTGCAGCGTGGGATAGAGCGTACCCTGACTGAGGCGGTAGCCGTGATGAATCAACTCCTCCGTGATCTCAGCGCCGCAGATCGGCTCCTTGGCCGCGTGGTAAAGGATGTGCAAGCGGATGAATCCGCTGAAAAAATGCCGCACAATTCCATCGTCGCTCATAAGTCGCTTCTCGATGTCGGTTCTCGATATCGTAGCTCGACAAGAGGCGTTGTGCAAGCTCGATTCCAGATTGGCCTACACGAGAGAAGGGATCGGATCGCATCAGGGAGGGGTTTGCGTCGACGAAGGTCGAGCGGGGGCCGACGACGGGCTGCTCTCTTCCGCTTGATTCAGGACCGACTGTGCGGGATTCCCCAGTGCGCGATAGAGTTGGAACTGCGCCCGGTTGTAATCGTTGATCGAAGAATAGAAATCGGCATAAGCCTGTTGCAGCATCTGCAAGGCGGCCACGATCTCCAAAGGCCGCGCCACCAATTGAATGGGACCGCCTTCACCCAACCGCTGTGTCTGTCCGAGAGCCGCCAGATCTTCGCGCACCAGAGTCTGCGTGTCCTTTAGCTCCGCCTCGGCTTCACGAATGCGTGCCTCGGCGGTTCGTGCCTGAGAATACGCCTGCACGACCTCGGCTGCCACGCGATCCTGAACGCGGAACAACTCCGTCAGCGCGACGCGGTTTTCCGCCGTCCTCTGTCGGATCAACGCTCGATTGCCGAAGCCGAGGTTTTGCAGAGTCCACAGAGCTTGAATGTCCCAATCCTCGCGCGCATTGAAATTGCTCATGTTGCCGTTGACACCACCCCCGAAGTAGCCGAATCCCAGAGTCCCCGTCACGGGTGTGGACCAACCGCGCAGAAGGATGCTAGGAACTAACGGCCGCAACTTCTCCAATCGTAGTAAGCGCAACGATGCCTGTACCAACGCCTGCTGAGCAGCCAGTTCCGGTCGATTGGTCAGCGCCACCGGCACGAGATCGTCCACCGCTTTATCGAGCGGCAACAGCGAGATGCGCAGATGCGGCGGTTCGACCGGATCGACGACCAAGTTCGGATCGAGATAGAGAACCCGCAGCATTTCGGCGCTGGCCACGCGCCAGTTGTTCTCGCTTTGCAGAGTGGCTTGACGCAGCCGAGCCGTCAGAGCGCGGGCGCGGTTAACCTCCAGAGTGGGCGTTAGACCAGGTGCCAACTTTTCCAATCGCCGCATCAATTCATCGGCGTGTTGCTGGGCATCGCGATACCCGGCCAACTCGCCGCGCGCTTGTTGGAGATTGAAGAAAGCCCGAGTAAGAGCCAACAAAGTGTCGTTAGCGGCGGCTTGCGTTTCCGCCTGGCGCGCGCGAACCATCTGCCGAGCGGCCAACGGTTGAAAAATGGCATCGGCGACAGCGAATACCGCCGTTGGCGAGCCACCGATCATAAAGCTCGAACGGCTGGCATCAATGACAGGGCCGCTGATTTCTTGGATGGGGCCGTCGTGCCGGTTGTAATCGACTCCCGCCACAATGCTGGGAAGCCACAATACCTTGGCACCTTGCAGTTGCGCGTTCGAGACTTGCAAGCGCCGCCTAGCCAATTCGATCTCCAAGCCGCGCACATTGCCCAGGCGCATCGCCGAGAGGAGATCGATCGGAAACCGTTTGCCTCCGATGCGAGACAGTCCGGGAACTTCGGCGACCTGGGGAAGCTGAGGCGACTCCACGCGCGGCGGCGGCAGAGACGATGGTTGCTGTCCAAGAAAAACGCCTGGCATCGACGCACTCGCCACCACTGCGAGCAACAGCCTAATCGCCATTCGACGTTCGCGGAGCATGGCAGTTCCTTGACGCTGGACAGAACATCCCTTCCTCCTCTATCGGTTGTTCCTCGTTTTCATGCCGAATGTTTCTTAGTTCCACGCACAATTCGTCGGAGCCTGTAGCGTGTGCGAAAGTGGACTGCCCCTCCCTTCGATTTGATCCGAGAAGCCCCTCTCTCCCTGTCTTCAGGGGGAGAAGGGGGGCTTTGCGGATAGGTTCTTACTTTGCCGGGATGTAATTGAGCGTGTAATACGCTTCTTTGTGCAGTAGCGGCACACCATCGTTGGAGCGCACGCCGGCAGCCAACAATTCGTGGATATTGCCCTCTTGCAGCTTGCTCACATACAGCCGGACGCTCTTGCGATCGGATGCGACCTCGACGCGATCGATGGTCGGCGTCGTGGGATCGACCTCCGGGCTGCCGTATTCGGCGCGATAAATGTAGGTGAAAGTTTTCATGGAATACGACTTCGGATCGCCCGCCGACTTCGCATCGACTGGGTGGGTGAACGTGAGTTCGAAGCCATCGGGTTTGGCGTGCATTTCGTGAATCTCAAAAGGAGTTTTTCCTGTCCACGTCAGGCGTTCCAGCGCAAACGGTCGAGGACCGCGCGAACCCCAGCCGCGATTGGTTCCTCCCACGATCAACGAACCGTCCGGAGCGAAGCGGATCGGCACGTTGCCCGAACCGAACCCCTGACGGAAGGGGAAGCAAGCGCCCTGATAGTGGCCGTTCACCTTCTCCAGCGCCACGCGCATGACGGTGCTGTGCGTCTGATCGGCGACGAACAACTGCTTGGCGAAGGGGCCGAATTTGCCGCCGGAGAGGTCGCACTCGATGCCGCTGGCGGACTGGCCCATTTTGCCGTAGGGAAAGAGAATCGCGGGAGGAACGTACTTCGGAATGCGTTTGGCTTCGGTCATAAAGCGGCTGTTGGTATGCGGCTTCTCCGGCGCGGGGCCGAGATCTTTGGCCAGGTGATACCATTTGAAACTGTCGGGATGGCCCATGAATCCGCCGGGGACGAGGTGCTTCAAGGCGCATGTGCCATTCCACGGACCTTGATTGTCCGTATAAAACATCTCGCCGTCGGCGTTGGCGGCGATGCCTCCCGGCGAACGGATGCCGCTGCAGGTCGGGATCAACTTGCCGTCCGGCGTGATGCGCACGGCCCAGCCGCGAAACTTACTGTTGCTCGTGAACGATCCCGTCAGACAGAGTACCACCCACAGATCGCCGTTCTTGTCGAAGCGCGAACCGAAAGCGTATTCGTGATAGTCGCCGCTGATGCCCCATTCGTCGTTGACGACCTCGAAGACATCGGCCTTGCCGTCGCCGTTGCTGTCCTTGATGCGCGACACATCGCAACGCTGGGTCACATAGAGCCAATCGCCCTTGGCCGCGAGGCCGAGAACTTCGTGCAGGCCACGGGCGTAGCGGGAGAATTTCGCCTTTTTCGGATCGGGATCGAGCGCGTTCTGGATCATCCAGATTTCGCCGCGGCGCGTGCCGGCGGCGAGTCGCCCATCGGGCATGAACTCCAACGCGCCGACTTCCATCACCTCGCCCTTGGGAATGTCGTAGCGCAGGATTTTGTAATAATCGTCCTCCACCGGCGCTTTGTCCGCGGCAAGCGAGACGGTCGAGAATACGAAGGAACAAACAGACACAAACAAGACTCGTTTTCTATTCATATCGTCCTCGATTCGCGTTGATCCGGTATTGATTCCATTAAGATTCGGCGAACCGGCAGCGTAAGCTGCCGGGTGAAAGCGATAAACCGCCGGTTCGCCATACCCGGCAGCTTACGCTGCCGGTTCGCCTTTACCCGCCAGCTACGCTGCCGGTTCGCCGTCGTTACCACTCGATTTCTTGTGTGAGCCGTGCGTTGCCGTCTTGGAACTGTATCGGCACGAGCAATTCCATCTTGCCGCCGCTCTTGCGGATCTTCGCCTCGGCTCCGTCGAATCGCATCGTCCATTCGCCATTGATGCGATAGCCTTTCTTGTCGCCCAACGCCTCGATTTTGTCGGCGACGGCGGCGCGGAACCATAGATTCGACGGCGATTTCTCGGCGCGGAGGCTCAGGGTGCGCCGGATGCTTGCGGAGTGCTTTCCGGACACGGCGTTGGGGAAATCCTCGATGTCGATGCCTCGATAGGCATAGAGAAAAGTCGGACGGCCATCCGGCGAGGTGCGATAGCCTCGAAACTTGCCGTCGATGCCCGACTCGGACTTCGCCGGCCAGGCTTCGTCCTCTTTCGCTAATGCGGCAAACGCGACGCCGGGGGGCAGACGCAAGATGCCCTCTCCCAACGGCGGTTCGAAGCCGACGCCTCGATCGGTCCAGTGCCGAGATGCGTCGATGAAATCGCCCTGCCATACTAATGCCAACCGCAGTTCGTTGGCATCGAAGGCTAAGTTCGCCTTTTCGGGATAGCCGACTCCGATGGCGCGCGCCCCCGCTCCCTCAATGAAATTGCGATAAATAATAGCTTCTTTATCTGCAACAAGCGGAATCGAATTCTTCTTCAGTCCCGCCGGGAGGGCGGCCTTGCCGTCGTCTTGAAGATAGACCCAGATCGACTCGATTTGTTTGGGTGTCGAACCGCCGAGAACGTCTTCGAGGACGGACTGCCCGTTGGTCCACGCCGTCGGCATGCGCGTGCCGGGTCGCAGCTTTTGCGGATCGAGGAGGTAGCGATAAAACCAGTCGTGTTGCAGACGTTTGGGCATCAGGAGCATGTCGATGCCCTGCACGCCCTCGGCCTTGTGTCCGGCAAAGGTGTGGCATTTGATGCAGCCGAGCGAGTTGCCGCCACACATTTTCCGCGCCGCCGATTTCACGCGCGCCGCCGGTTCGTCGAACTTGACGGCGGCAACCGCCTCGACTTTGCCCTTGTCCGCTTCGGCGAACGCCTCGGCCAAGCCCGGCACGTTGTCCTCGCCGAAACGTGGCATGTGCGTCAGCATGTACGGCCGGTCGTGCCCTCCCCGATTGAAAATGTGTTTCAGATAATCGAGGCGCAGTTTCGCCCCGACACCGTCGAGAGCCGGGGGAACGCGACCTTCTTCGCCCATTTCCGGTTGTGTGGTCGCAAAGAGGGAATCGACGGCCGGTTCGACGCCGCCTCGCTTGTCCCTCTGGTGGCAGGCATAACAGTTGAGTGCAGTCAAGGTGCGTTGAATCGTCTCCACGGCGGATGTCTTGGCTGCCGGCGCGGGCGATGGGACCGCGGCCGTCAGCGCGCCGCGCTGAGTCGCGCTGAGCGAGTAGTTCGGGACTCCCTTGGCCGGCTTTTCGGACAAACACCCTCCCTCCGCTCGCAATTTACCGACTGCGGGAGCTTGCCGAGTCGAGGCGATGAGATTGCCCCCGATCTTGAGTTGATGGCAGCTGGCACAACCGAGCGATCCGAACAGTTCTCGACCCTTGGTTGCCAACTCCGGTTCGATGGCGAAATCGTCGTCTTCCGCCGCATCGACCGGCAGTTTGGCTGGTTTCGGGTTGCGTTCCGGATCGAGTGTGAGAAGGGGAGCGAGATCTTGCTTCGCCAATCCCGGCCCTTGAATTTCGACGAGCAGTTCGACACCGCCGCCTCCATTGAAGACGCCCGCCGTCAGCTTGTGCGTTCCCTTGTCGAGTCGCACCTTGGTCGAGACATGGCTCGGTGCGTGGATGCCGTCGTTGACGACGACTGGCTTACCGTCGACGAAAACCTTGCTGCCGTCGTCGCTGGTCAGATGGAAGCGATACTCGCCGGCGCGGTTGAGATGCAAATACCCCTCGAAGCGCAGGGCGAAATCGTTTCCTCGCCGCGCCGCTTTCAAATCGAAACCTTCCGACTTCCCCTCGGCCAACGGCTTGAGTTTCTCAAAATCGGGCAGGTTCTCCCACGATCCTTCATAGTAGGCGTAGCGAACGTTGGCCGGCGCTTTGGCCAACGTTTGGCCGCGCAGCAGATAATTCGCAACCTGATTGGCTTCTTTGTTGTTGAGGATCGCCGGCATTCTTCCCGAAGGACGAACGGTATGCGGGTTCTCCAAGAAGGTGGCTAGGCTGACGATTGAGTATTTGGCGCGCAGATCGCCCAGAGGTACCGAGGTGGCAAGCACTTTGTCGGGATTACCCTCGCCGTCGCGCGTGCCATGACAGGCCACGCAACCGACTTGCTGG
>JAJXWW010000177.1 GCA_021781415.1 Planctomycetota bacterium | reverse complement strand
TTCGGAGCCATAGTCTTGGCGGTCGAGCATCTCTTCGACGCGCACCAGGGAACGCCCCATGGGATGGCGGGCGAAACTTTGGGCGATCTCTTTATGACAGTCGAAACAGGCCGCGTCGCCGACGTAGCCGACATCGGGATGAATGTTGCGATAGGGACCGCGATAGGCGCGCCGTGGATCGGTGGATTCCGAGGTGGGGTGATTCTCGGTCGGAACGGAGAGGAGCCAGCGTGCCATGAAGAAACAACCGAGAGACAAGAACAGTACCGCCAGCGTCCCCGCCAACAGCGTGCGTCCGCGATTCGTCGGTGTGGATTCGTTCGACACGATAACCTCAGTGCGGCGCTCGGCGCTCGGATGGATCGTTTTTCGCCTCGTCGATGGTCGCCAACACGGATTGGGCGATGGGGCGAGCGGCGAACTCCACGCCTCCTCCCGCCGCCGCCTCTTCCTCACTGTTCCACGAATCGAGCGCGGTTTGGAAATGGCCGCGCGCCGTCTCGACCTCGCCCCATTCCAAGGCGAGGAGACCGCGCAGCACATGCCAATCCGCCTCCTGTCGCAACAAATCGGCCAGCGGTTGCAAGGGCCGGAAGGCTTCCGATTGTATTTCGAGTGCTGTCGCGCAACCGGCGATCCCTTCGGTGGGCAGAAGATGGGCGAGGAACGCTCCGCCAACCCGAAGGGCGATGGACGAGCGCACCGGCGCAGCTTTTTCGGGCATGAACGGGACGAGGCGAAAGACTTCGCTCAATTTCTTCATCTCGGCATCGGCGGCGGCGTAATCTCCGCAGGCTGCCGCCGCCTGAGCCTCGATCCAATGGAAGGAGGAAAACCCGATGGACCGCTCGTCTTCGGGAGACAGCCAAGCGCGAACCTCGTAGGCCCGTCCCGCTTTGAGCATGAGGTCCAGTTGTTTCTCGACGCCGGCCGCCCCGAAAATCGCCGGATACGATGCCAACAGCAACTCGAGGGCTTGGCGCGTGAGGCGATGGCGTTCGGCCAGCTTCGCGCGCAGGAAGGCTTTTGAAGGATCGCTTATCTCCGCGCTATTGGCCTGATAAGTCTTCCTGGCCTTTTCGACCAGTTCTTCCATCTGCGCGACATCGGCCCGCAGAGCCGAACGCTGCCCAGCCGCCGAAGCCGCCCCGTCGCCGCCGCGCTGAGTGGCGCGATCGGCGAGGCGCAAACGCGCCTGCAAATGATCGAGAACGCGATCCCACTGTTCCGACTCATAATAGAGTTGTGCGAGCAAGGCATGGCCATTGTCGAGATCGGGACGAAGCAAGACCGCCTGCTCGAGAGCGGTCAGTGTCTGAACTTGGCGGATCGCGGCGAGGCGCGGCAACCTCAATTGCCACATCGATTCGCGCGTGTGCCGGCCGAGGCGCAAATAGGCTTCTCCGAGTAAGAGAAACGCTTGGCCGTCGTCGGGATGCAAAGACAGGGCACGCCGGGCGGCGCGCACGCCGAGGATCAGCGATTCGCGCGGCGTGGGGGGCAAGCCAAAATCGAGCCGCAGCGTCAGCGCGGCACCGGCTTCCGCGGGATTGTGCCCAATCCCCGAGCCAATCAGTCCCGTCGCCTGCGTCAACAACCATCGCCGCGCGGCAACCTCGGTTTGCAGATCGAAGGACAGTAGGTGCAAGGCCGCCTCCTCTCGATCCGCCGAACGGTCGTCGCCTTGGAGCCGGAAAGCATCGAGCCAATTCGGCGCGACGGGCGGATGCTCCGAAGACGACGCACTTCGTTCGTCCGTGGGGAAATAGGCCAGGCGTCGCGCATAGTAAATGAGCGGGGACGTTTGCGCTCCGGCGCGGCGGAGGAAGAGTGCCGCGCCTCCCTCAATCGCCGCCAGCTGCCAATGATCTTCGTCCAAGAACAATCGGCGATAGGCCGACGCGGAGCGCTCGCGGTCGGGATCGTACAAGAGAATCCGATCGAGGTGATAGGCATCGAGCAAAGAGAGCAGTTCGTTTTCTCTCGTCGCCGCTCCTTGCAGAAGGATGCCGCGCATGCGCGCGAAATCGGCGCTGGCATGGGAAAAGAGGGGCCAGCGCGAATCGACAAACCCCTTCTCGGCGGGACAGAACCACGCGAGATAATGGGCGGCTTCGGGGGTAAAGGTGAGGGCGAAGCGATCGGCGCGGAGACGATCGTTGTCGTGTTCGCGTTGGAGCCGCCGAGCCATGCGCGCCATCGTTTCGTCCGGTTCCACGTCCCATCCGCGCGACCGAAAGGGAGCCGGTTGCAGCCAGCCCGGCCAAGCCAGCACCGCCAGCACCAACCCCAAGATCACCCCCAGGCCGCGCGCATGGCGCGTCGAACGCCGCATCCACTCCGCCTGCGGTCGGGAGCGCAACGCGTCCTGCCAATTTAATATCAGGAGGGCAGCGCCGGGCACGGCGAAGAACGGGATGGCGCGCGCCTGGTAGACGCTCAAAGCCGCGAGCGACAACCACGTCAACATGCGTCCCCAATGCAAATTTCCTGGCGCGAGGAAGAAAGAAATCGCGCCGGCGATCGAGAGGAGATAGTACGCCCACGCGCCGGGACTGGTGAAAATCGCCGAAGAGGCGAAACGCCTTCCGAAAGAGGAAACGACCAGATCCCGTCCGAGGGGATCGAGCATCCAAGCTCGTTCGCCTGGGGTGAGGCCCAACGGCGTCGGCCAGGCCAAGGTGCGAACGTGATAGGGAGTACCCAGACAGGCCGCGAGTCCAGCCAGACTGAGAAACGCTAGGGTGAAAAACTCGTTCCAGCACCTCGTCCTCAACCCGCGCACGAGTTCGCCCAACGCATACCATCCGACCGTCAGCGGTCCAAGGACGAACCAACCGTCGAGATTGGCCCACAGTGCGAACAAGGGCACGATGAGCCACCGCTGTCTCCGCGCGCGCGCCGCCGTCTCCTCCACCGCGCGCGGACGTTCCAGGAGATAGAGGGTCATAAGCAAGCACACCGGCGACAGCAAGGCGGGCTGAAGCGTCAGCCACGGCCCCAACGCCAGCGCGGCAGTGATGCCAATAAAGAACAAATAAGATACCGAAAACGATGGAATCCTAAAGAGGAAAAGCATGCCGACAAGCAGCGCCGCGAGGAGGGCTTTTGCGGCAACCAACGCCTTGCCGTCGGCGAATTGGTACAACTCGAAGAATACCACATCGCTGAGCCAGGTGGGATTGACGTAAAAACGATCCTGAGTGGCGGACGAGAAACGATCGACTCCCCACGTCGCATCTCCGCCAACGATCGCTCTTCCCGAGGCGAGATGGAGCAACAAATCGCTGTTGCGCGCCGGCGTTGAGGCCAAAAGAAACGCCAGAAGGCAGAGTTGGACGGCGAGTAGACCGTCGACCAAGGCCATTCCCTTTTGAGGTTTGGAAGGGTAGGGCGGGAGAGGAACGGAATCCGAGGTCATGCGACAGCGCCTCGCCTTGTGGGAGAATGGGAACCGTCCGACGATTGATACGGCTTGTCTTTCCCTCAGTGTAGATGGATTTCCGGAGGAAACAAAGCGGATTTCTCACTCGTCGGAGCGAATGTCTCTCTCGTTCCCACGCTCCTGCGTGGGAACGCAAGCCTCGCCGCTCCGCGGCGCGAGAGAGACAAGACGCCGGAGACGACGCGGAGCGTCCGGACGCGCGTTCCCCCGCGGAGCGTGGGAACGAGGGAGACGAGTGTTCGTTCTGCTTGGCGTTTCGGGCAATCGTGAAGTTTCGCTCATATTTTTCTTGACACGGCTTCCGCGTCTATCTACGATGCTTTGGGGAGACTTTAAGCCGATAGATTATCCGTTGCTCTTCCTCTACTCGCGGAGGAATTCGACGCAATGACGCGCTCGCGGATGAAAGATCGTTCACTAAAGGCTTCTCATCTTCTCTATCTTTTTTGGTTCCTCACTTCATTGAGGAGGCTGTTATGCCAATTGTCCGTCTCTTTCGCCGCTGGCGTGGCTTCACGCTCATCGAACTGTTGGTCGTCATCGCCATTATCGCCATTCTGATCGGTCTGCTCTTACCGGCCGTGCAGAAAGTCCGCGAGGCCGCCGCTCGTACACAATCGTCCAATAATCTCAAGCAAATGAGTCTCGCCCTCGCCAACATGAACGACACCTACGGCGTCTTGCCGTCCATCGACGGCCATTACCCCAAGGCTCCTCCGGGAGCGATCATCGACGGCACGTTCAATCAGCCGACTATCGGCACGCCTTTTTTCTACATGCTGCCGTTCATCGAACAACAGAACACCTACAACATCATGCTGACGCGACACTACGATTCGTGGTGGTGTGGCTTCAACATCAAGACCTACGTTAGCCCGGCGGACCCCTCCGCTCCGGCGAATGGATTTCCCGATAACAGCAACCCGCGCGCCGGCACCAGTTACGCGCCGAACGACTTTGCTTTGATGCCGCCGCTCTATGGTAACTGGCCTAGCCGCAACGACAACCCGACGGCGCGCCTCCCCGCAACCATTACGGATGGAACCTCCAACACCATCTCGTTCGCCGAGAAACGCATGATGTGCCCGATGAACGGCGGCTCGGTGTTCTACTGGGGCGAGACGGGCGGCGGTTGCAATCGTCAGAGCAGCAACCCAGTCGGCATCGGCTCCATCCCGGCCTTCAACACCCTGGCCTTGCCGCAGTTCAATCCGCCGCCGAATGCCTGCAACCCCTGCATGCTCAATTCGAGTACCACCGGCGGCATCCTCGTCGGTCTGTTCGATGGCTCGGTGCGCGTGGTGACACAGGGCATTTCGCAGTACACTTGGGCTAACGCGGTGTTGCCCAACGACGGCAACCCCCTCGGGGCCGATTGGTAACAACCGAACCAGCCGCGTAAAGGGCGAACCGGCGGCGTAAGCCGCCGGGTGATTCACGATCACCCGGCAGCTTACGCTGCCGGTTCGCCTTTACCCGGCGGCTTACGCTGCCGGTTTCTTTGTTGCAAGCACGACGACAAGACAATAAACTATTGCTATAGGTGCGAGCAAACGACCTAATGTTCGCTTTCGCCTCCTTCCCCGAATCACCCCTCTCCCACCTTGCGAGGGTAGTAGTGACTCACTTGCGTCTGCCAATCGCTGCTTCGCTGACGATCTTGTTTTCGATGGCAACCGTCCGCGCGGAATCTCCCGTCCCTGAAGCCGCGCCCTCGTTCCTGAACGATGTGATGCCGTTGTTCACGCGCTTGGGCTGCAATCAAGGCGCGTGCCACGGCAAAGGCGCGGGTCAGAATGGCTTCCGTCTCTCGCTGCGCGGCTATGCTCCCGAGATGGATTATCTGTCGTTGACGCGCGAGTTTCACGGTCGTCGGGTGAATCCCGCCGCCCCGGAGGAGAGCCTGCTACTTCGGAAGCCGCTCGGTTTGTCACCACACGAAGGAGGCACGCTCTTCTCGTCCGGCAGTCGGCCGCATCGTGTGTTGCTTGCCTGGTTGCGCGCCGGAATGCCGGGGCCAAACAAGGCCGACCCGAATCCGCTCCGACTCGCGGTCGAACCGGCAAGGCGCACGATGCGGCCCGGAGACGAACAACCTCTGAAGGTGCGGGCCGAATATAGCGATGGCCGGACGCGCGATGTAACCTGGCTCTGCAAGTTCGACTCCAACGATCCGGGCATGGCCGAGGTGGATGCCGACGGCGTGGTGCGGGCGCGCCGCCACGGGGAAACCGCCGTCCGGGTTAGCTTCCAGGGACTCGTCGCCGTGGCCATTGTCACGTCGCCTTTCGAGCAAGTCGTCGATCCGGCGCGGCTGTCGCAACACCATAATTTTATCGACAAACATGCGTTCAAGAAACTCGGCGAGCTTCACATCGAGCCATCGGACCTGTGCGACGATGCCGTGTTTGTCCGTCGCGCCTTCCTCGACACCCTCGGCGTTTTACCAACACCGTCCGAAGTACGGGCTTTTCTCGCCGATAAACGTCCCAATCGCCGGGCACTGCTCATCGACCGGTTGCTCGAACGTCCCGAATTCGTCGATTATTGGGCCTTGCAATGGAGCGATCTGCTACAGAATCGCCGAGAGCGCGATCACGATGTTCGCGGCGTCAAAGGCGTCCGCGCATTGCACGAATGGTTGAGGAAGCAAGTGGCGGCCAATCGTCCGTGGGATGAACTGGCCCGCGCGGTCCTGACCGCCGACGGCAGCGTCAACGACCATCCCGCCATCGGTTATTTCATCGTCACCGTCGGCGAACATCGAGAGGCCGAGAAATCCGAAGTCGCCTCCTCGGTGGCGCAGGCACTTCTCGGCACGCGCATCGGCTGCGCGCAGTGTCACAATCACCCCCTGGAGAAGTACACGCAAGACGATTACTATCACTTTGCCGCTTTCTTCTCGCGCATACGCCTCGAACGCCACGAGCCGAAATCGGGTAAGCCGACCGTCCTTCTCACCTTGGGTAAAAACCCAAAAGACAGCGAAGCGAAAGCGCCCATCGGCGTCGTGCAGCCGCGCACCGGACAGTTTCTTAAACCCCAGCCGCTCGACCGCACCGCGCTGTCCCTCGCACCTGGCGACGATCCGCGCATCGCCTTGGCCAAGTGGATAACCGATCCGAAAAATGAGTATTTCTCCGGCGCGATGGTCAATCGACTGTGGCGTCACTTTTTCGACGTCGGACTCGTCGAACCCGTGGACGATCTCCGCGCCAGCAATCCGCCGACCAATCCCGAATTGTGGTCGGCCTTGAACCGAGAGTTCGTCGAACACCGCTTCGACCTCAAGCATCTGATGCGGCAAATCCTCAATTCGCGCCTGTATCAACTGGCCTCGGCGACGCGGCCAGGCAATCGCGGCGATCGAAAGTTCTATTCGCACTACTACGCGCGTCGTCTCCCCGCCGAGGTACTGCTCGACGCCCTGAGTCAGAGTACCGGCGTGCCGGATTCCTTCCCCGGCTATCCGCTCGGCCTGCGCGCCGGTCAACTGCCCGATTCCGGGTTGTCGTCGTATTTCCTGTCGCTGTTCGGGCGCTCGGAGCGCGTGACGGCGTGCGCCTGCGAACGCAACGGCGAAGTGACGATGCCCCAACTGTTGCATCTGCAAAACGGCTCCAGCGTGGTGGAGAAGATTCAATCGGGAGAGGGCCGACTGACGCGCTGGCTCAAGTCCAAGGCCGGCGACGACGAAATCATGGAGGAGCTATGGCTCTCCTCGCTGTCGCGTTTGCCGTCCGCCAAGGAGAGAACGGCCGCCCATCTCATGCTCAAAACCGGGAACAGGGAAGAGGTGTACCGCGATCTCTTTTGGGCTATTTTGAACGCGAAGGAGTTCTCGTTCAATCATTGAAACGACGCCCTTGGCGAACGATGGGCGTCCGTCCCATCGATAAAGTCGAATGAGGCTTGGCATCCGTCGAAAGGATCGTGTCATGTTGGATATACTTCTCGGCCATCGGAATCGCTTGCGGTGCGAGGGGCCGTCGCGGCGCGATTTTCTGCGTCTGGGCGCGCTGGGCGGACTGGGGCTAACATTGCCGCGTTTGCTGCGTCAGGAAGCCCAAGCCGGCGGCAAGAACAAGGCGCGGGCGAAATCGGTGCTGCTCGTCTACCTCGGCGGCGGCTTATCGCATCACGATTCGTTCGATCCCAAGCCCGACGCGCCGCCGGAGGTTCGAGGTAAATACACAACCATCGAGACCTGCGTACCCGGTCTGCGCATCGCCGAAAAACTTCCGCTGATGGCCAAGACGATGAATCGCCTGACGTTGGTGCGTTCCGGGGCGCACAACAACGACCACCACGAGACGGCGACGAATTGGGTTCTGTGCGGTCGTTTCGGCTCGGCGTTCGGCGACTATCCGGCAATGGGAGCCGTGGCGGCTCACGAACTGGGCTTCTCCGGCAAACTGCCGCCTTATGTCTCGATCCCGCGCAATCCCTCGTTCACTTGGGAACTGGGCAAGAGCGCGTTCCTCGGCGGCCGCTACGAATCGTTCAAGACCGGCGATCCCAACGCGGCGGATTTCAAGGTGCGCGATGTCAGCCCCGCCGAGAAACTGACGGCCCAACGGGCCGAACGCCGACAGACGCTATTGCAAGCGGTGGACGGACTGGCCGGGCAGATCGAAGGGAACGATCAAATCGGTACCTACGACGAGTTCCATCGCCGGGCGGCGGAGATGATCCTGTCCTCCGAAGCGCGCGGCGCATTCGCCATCGAAAAAGAGCCGGAGCGGCTGCGCGATCGTTACGGTCGCAACACGTTCGGTCAAAGCTGCTTGCTTGCCCGGCGTCTCGTGGAGGGCGGGGTGCGCTTCATTACCGTGAACTACGGTGGATGGGATCACCATGCGAAAATATGGGATGGCCTGGATAGGAAAATGCCGGAGTTCGATCGCGGCTTCTCGACTCTGCTCGACGACATGCACGAGCGCGGCCTGTTGTCCGATACGCTGGTGTTGGCATTCGGCGAGTTTGGCCGCACCCCGAAGATCAATAAAGACGTGGGCCGCGATCATTGGGGACAAGCCGCCTCGCTTTTATTCGCCGGAGCTGGGGTGCGCGGCGGACAGGTCGTCGGTCAGACCGACAAGCAAGGCGCGTTCGTGTCGCGCCGTCCCGTCGCTCCCGCCGACGTGGCCTGCACCGTCTTCGAGGCGCTGGGCATCGATCCGCGCAAGGCGCTGGTCACACCGGACGGTCGCCCCGTCGAGATTCTCGACAAGGGTGAAACCATCAAGGAACTTTACGCCTGAAAGAACGAAGGCGAATTGTGCGGGAGTCTCACCATGCGACCTTGTGGGGCGATTGCGATTGGGTCGATCGGGTTCGCGCTGATGCTGATTGGCGCGGAGCCTAAGAAACCGGAGCCGCCGGCCATCACCGCGATCGCTCCGTTGGGCATCGAGCCAGGGGTTAAGACGAAGCTGACCGTGCGGGGACTGCGACTCGACACCGCCACCGAGGTGCGCTGTCAAGAGCCCAAGGCGACGGCGAAGCTGCTCAAGAAAAGCAAGGTCGGCGCGCCCAATCCGCAAGATCTCCAGCGCATCGGCGATACGCAAGTCGAGGCCGAGGTGATGCTGCCGTCCGATTATCCCAATCGCACCGTGACCGTGACCGTCATGACTCCCGGCGGCGAGAGTCCGGCGCGCGCGCTGCTCGTCGAGCGCGCGCCGATTGTAGAGGAAAAAGAGCCGAATAATGGCTTTCGCCAGGCGCAGAGGATCGCGCTGCCGAGCGAGGTCGGCGGCCGCATTGAGGCGAGCAAGGATGTCGATCTGTATCGTTTCGAGGGCAAGGCGGGGCAAAAGATAACGGTCGAGATCAGCGCGGCTCGGTTCGGATCGACGCTCGACGCGCTGGCGACGCTCTACGACGGCGAGGGACGAATCCTCGCTTCCAACGACGATGCCCCGACCCATTCCGATCCGATTCTCGAAGCGAGATTGCCCAAAGACGGCGCGTACTATGTCGGTGTCATCGACGCCAACGATGAGGGAGGTCCGACGTATCTCTATCGGCTCGGCTTGCGGCTCCATGCGCCATAAAACGATCTGAGAAGGGGATAACTACGCAAAGTCCACGACGACGCAGGTGACATTGTCGTTGGAACCGCGTTCGAGCGCCAGCGTCACAAGCTCGTTGGCCCAAGCATCCGGATCGCCGTAGCGGATCGCTCCCTGTCGCAGATCGTCCAGGGTGACGAAATTCGTCAAGCCATCGCTGGCCAGCACCAAGCGGTCGCCCGACTCCGGTTTGAAGGGGCGCACCTCATCCGAATCGGAAAGATCGGCGCAACCGAGGAACTTGTAAAGGACATGACGATAGGGGCTTTGCTGCGCCTGTTCGGGCGTCAAAACGCCGTTGCGAAGCAAGGCATCCGCGATAGTGTGGTCGATGGTCAATTGTTCGACGCTGTCGCCGCGGATGAGATACGCGCGGCTATCGCCCAAACCCGCGACGTAGACGCGGTCGTCTTGACGGAGTGCGAGAACGGCGGTGGTTCCCATGCGCCGCCCCTCGGCTTGATGGCGGCTGGCCTCCAAGATGGCGCGATTGGCCTCCCACAATGCCTGCATCACGGCCTGGCTAGGGTCGATGTGCGAGTCGAGACGAATCTGCACGGCGCGCGGCAAGATGTCCGCTGCCATGCTGCTCGCTTTCTCGCCCTGATCCTGACCGCCCATACCGTCGGCGACGAGGAAAACATCCCGCGAAGCATCGGCAACAAAGCGGTCTTCATTGTTGGGGCGCATCCCCTGAGCGCTGTGTCCGCCGGCTCGGACCTGGAGCGGTCTCATATGTGACTCCCTTGGGAGAGACGGCCATGCCTCTTGCTTCGGCCTTTGCCAAAACTTCATTTTTAATTTTAGCCTATCCGTTCGATTTCCGACAACCTCGATTCGAGCGCGCTAGATTCGCTGCTCCGCGACCGAGCCCGATATGCGGTTCCGGATGGATACGTCGATGGCGCGCACCTCCGCCTGTCGAGAGTGCATGGACGCGAAGATGCATGTAACCTTCGCACTACGTTACCATGTTTCCCAATCGGCACGTTCGAGACGGATTTGACGGCTTGAGTCAGACTGCTCGCGGATGGAGAATGCGATTGGGGTAGCACCGTACATATACTACTTAGCTGTACAGCGCTACTCTCGGTTTCTCCCCTCTCCCCTGTACTCAGGGGAGAGGGGTTGGGGGGTGAGGGGTAAGAGACGAAAGGAGACCCCGAAACCACTCGCTTTCACCAAACCCCTCACCCCCGGCCCCTCTCCCCTGAATACAGGGGAGAGGGGAGTAGCGCTGTACTGTTAGGGGAAAAACTGCAACCGAATCCACAGAAGGCGTGCCGTCAATTGAAGAGGGTGATTTAGCTCAAGGATTCTCACGGTTGCTCGACCTGTAGCTGTGAGGCCTTGGATTTCCCCCGATTCGTCCTCGACGCGGAAATGGTCGTCCCACCTCTGATCGCGCGGCTGGAACAACGGCACATCTTCCCCGCTGCGTTCATCGAAGGCGACGATCCGGTCACTCTTTCGAAGATTGCACGAACGGCAAGCCAGACACAAGTTGGCCTCATCGTCCGTACCGCCTCGAGACTTGGGCAGGATGTGTTCGACCTCAAAAGGAAAATTGAAAACGGCTTCGGGCGCACGACAGTATTCGCAGCGATGGCCGGCGCGGCGCGCCACATTGGGATAGAGCGGATTCATGACGGCAGTTGTCGGACGAGTGTGGCGGAACGCTCGGTAGCGGCGCGTAGTTCTGCCTCGACAAGGGCATCCAACTCGTTCTGTTCTTGCGGAGTCAACGCCGAGCAGGTGTCGCGCGCCGCCCTCCAGCGGTCTAACAACTCGGCCAATCGTCGCTGCTGCACCGCATTGAACAGGGCGTCCGGCCTCATAGACTGAACCACCACCAGCGTGGTTTGCGCTTGCTCACCGATTTGTGCCTGGAGGGCATCTAAGGCTTGACCGGCGGTCGCACCGTACGACTGCGCTATCCCAGATACGGCGCGATAGCGCGTCGGTAAACTTTGCGGATTTTCGGGTAGAATGGCGATGGTCGTCATGGAAGCAACCTCCTGTCGGCCATTATAGCTCTCACCGAGCGGCAGCGAAAGAGGTATCAAAATCATTTCCGGTTCAGCGCCTCTAATTTAGATTTTTAGCATTCTAAATATGTGTATTGTCTAAAATAATCCCTTCGCATCTGACGCCGCTCGGCAACCCCAACGATCGTTCGTTCTCTAAAGGCGAGACGCGCCGGCAGCGAGTTGACGAACTCTTTGCCGGCGCGTCTCGATTGCATTTCTACCCGTCGCTCATTGAGAGAAATAGCAATTTCTCAGAAAAAAGGACGGGGCTTTCGAGGTGGGAGAAGACGGTTACTTCTTCTCTCCAACGGTGGGCGACTTGAGCATCAGATAATCCGTGCCGCCCTCGGAGCTGCGTACTTGTAGCAGTACCCCCTTGTCGGTCTTTGCCTTGGTAAAGGCTTCGCGGACGGAAGCGATATCGGCGACGCGCTTCTCGTCCACTTTGACGAGCAACATGCCGCGACGGAGGCCGGCTTCGGCGGCAGGGCTATCCGGCTGGACTTGGGATACGACGACGCCTTGCGTGTTCGCCTTGTAGCCGAACTCTTTCGCCGATTCCGGAGTCAGCTCTTCGATTTCGACGCCGAGATTATCCAATTCGGTGGAACGCTCGGACTTCGGCTCGCCGTTCGACGGTTCGCCGGTCGAGCCGAATGCGGACGGCTGCTCTTCAATCGTCGCCTTCAGTTCCTTGCGTTGGCCATCGCGCAGCACGACCACGTTCACGGGGCGATGCAACGGCAGCACTGCGACTATGTTCTGCAAATCGCGGCCCGAGGCGACCGACTTGCCGTCCAAGGACACAAGAATGTCGCCATCTTTCATGCCAGCTTTGGCGGCCGGCGAACCGGCGAACACCTTGGCTGCCAACACGCCTTGCTGATTCTCCACGCCCAAACGCGAGGCCACTTCGGGACTCAAATCCTTGATGCTCACGCCGAGATAGCCGCGATGGACCATCCCATCTTTGAGCAACTTCTCGCTGACGTTGCGCGCCAGGTTCGAGGCGATGGCCAAACCGACGCCTTGCGATCCGCCGCTGCGGCTCTTGATCGCCGAATTGACGCCGATCACTTCGCCGTTCAGATTGACCAGGGGACCGCCGCTGTTGCCGGGATTGATGGCGGCATCGGTCTGCAAAAAGTCCTCGTACATATTCAGGTGAATGTTGCGGCCCTTGGCGCTGACGATGCCGCACGTAACCGTGCCGGTCAGGCCGAACGGAGCGCCGACGGCCAATACGCGATCTCCAATCTCCATTGCCGAGCTATCGCCGAACTTGAGGAACGGCAGCGTCTCCTTGCTTTCGATGCGAACGATGGCGAGATCGGTCTTGGCGTCGCCGTGAATGTCCTTGGACACAAACTTGCGCCCATCGCGCAGTTCGACCAAGACTTCATCGGCCCCCGCGACGACGTGGTGATTCGTCACGATGACCCCCTTGGGATCGATTAGGAAGCCGGAGCCGAATCCGTGTTGGCGCGGCGCTTCGGGCATCTGCTGGGGAAGCTCGTCGAAGAACTTGCGCAGCTCTTCGGGGACTTGGTTGCCGGAGAATTGCTTGAAGAATCCTTGCATCTCCGGCACTTGCGGAGCGCGAGACGTTTTGTTGTGGGCCAACGGTTTGAAACGCCGTTCGATGCTGACGACGGCTGGCAATACTTGCTTGACCACGTCTCGATACGAAGTCAATTCCGCCGGCACGACGGGCGGAGTCTGAATCTGTCCCTTGAGGAAGGAACCACCGGCCACGACGCCGATGAGGACGGCAAACACGAGACATACACCGAGTAGGTTTCTCTTTTTCATGCGTCAATCCTTTCCAAACGCGGTCTCTCGGCGCGCAACGCGACTCTGCGCGAGGAACCGAAAGGTGAGTGGTTGTAGGAACGAGGCCCGTTCCGAGGCCGCCCGCCGATGGAAGTGGTGGCGGGTGATGGGCCGTGGACCTCTGCCAATCCATTCTACGCGGCATTTTGGCGGTTGGTTCGTGAGAAGTGTTCGAGGGCAAGGCGGCTTACTTTTTCCGTGGCTTTCGCGTCGCCGGTTGCTCTTCCAGGTCGGCGAAGAGTTTGCTCAGCGGCAGAGTTAGCCCCGGCAACACCTCGCCGCCGTCGAGGCTTTCTTGTTCCGTGACGAGTCGGGATTGATCCGGCGCGGTGTAAACGGCGACCGTTCGCTTGCGTGGATCGACGACCCAGGCCAAGCGGGTGCCGCTGCGAAAGTATTCGTGGAGCTTGCGTTCGATCTCGGCTTTGGTGTTCTTGCGGCTGAGAACTTCGACGGCCAGATCGGGATACAAGTCGGGAATGGGTTTCTTCGGGATCTTGCGATTGGGAAGCTGGTCCCACGAGATGAAGGACACATCGGGGAT
>JAJXWW010000113.1 GCA_021781415.1 Planctomycetota bacterium | reverse complement strand
CCTCTCACCTGTACTCAGGGGAGAGGGGTTGGGGGTGAGGGGAATTCGATGTCCGCCATGCCCGGCGAGATTGAGTCCGGGAAGGACGACATGAATGCGTTCGCGCGGGATCGACAGATAGTCGGCCATGAAGTCGGCGTAATAGGCGGAGGTGGCGACGAAGCCGTCGATCTCGCGGCAGTGAACGCGGACCAGAGCGAGACAACGGCTGCGGTGCGATTCCGGAAGCGATTCCAGAAAAATATCGTCGCCTTGCAGCGAGCAGAGTACCGGCACTTTCAGACGTTCCTTGATCTCGTGGACCAGGCCGGACAGAAGGGCGGCGGTGAGATGCACGATCTCCGGTTTGACTTCGTCGCGCAGCCAGGCGACGAGTTTGTCGACTTCCTTGCGTTGATGGCCGTGTTCGCCTTCGAGGATGGACACGGTCAAATCGCCGAGATCACTGGCCTCGGTTTTGACGGCGAAGCGCGCCACCCAGCGCAGCAGAGGGCGAGCGTCGAACAGGCGGTCGAGAAACCACGGCGTATGACGAAAGAAGCCGAGTTTCTGTTGTAGATAGACGTTGATGCCGCCGAGGAAGACGCGCTTTTGGCTGACATCCGGCTCATCGGTGCGGATGGGCGTATAGGTGGGGATGAGGAGCGCATCGTGTCCTTGACGGACGAGCGCGGCCGTCAGAGTGTTGTCGTGCAAACAGGAGCCGCAGAACATGCCTCCGGCTCCCGCGGTGATGTAGGCGATCTTCATGGCTCGCGCCTCACACCTTTACTTGTGGCGAACTCTCCCCAGGCGGCTCCGGCAGGAAGAAACTGGCGAGGAAGCCGATACCGAAAACCAGCATTCCGGTCACACCGGCCGCGTAGGCGACCTTCTCGAAGTTATTGGTGCCGACCGTGGTGAGTAGCGGGGCGATCAAGCCCGTCGTCAAAAATGCCGCTGCCGTGCCGATCATTCTGCCGCCCACGTTCGTGGCAAATGCACCCCCCGTGCCCCGCAAGTGAATCGGAAAGACCTTGGGGAGATACTCGCCGAAGTACGAGAATTGTGCAACGATGCACAGGCCGGCCAGGAACACCCCCAGCGTGAAGTATTGGGGTTGATGGTGATAGACCCAGAACCAGACCACGGGGACGATCACCAAGCCAGGTATCTGGAACAACCATAACAACAGCCGTTTGCTGGTGACGCTGACCAGAGCCAGGGCAAGCAAGATACGGCCGAGCAGTCCTCCCGATTCTTGCATGAACTGGACGTGTTCGCGGCGAGGCTGAATCTCTTCTTTGTTGATCTTGCCGATCTGCCTCAGATTGTCGTTTAGTTTTTTCAATTTCTCCGCACGGGCCGGCGAGTCCGAGGGCAATTCCTGCAATTCCTTTTGCAGAGACGTATTCTCCTTCGAGTAGGGCATCATGCGGGCGCGGGCATCCGCGAGGTCGGGCAGTCCGGGCACGCCTTGGGAGACGGTCACTTGCAAGGTGCCAAACGCCGCGGCGTAGGCACAGGCGCTCAGAATGGTCGCCACTAGGGTCGTCCGCAACAATCCCGGAGCAAAAAGCTCTCCGAAGCGGGGCCGTTTCAGCGTGCCGCTTCGCTTTCGCTCCAGCCAGACGGCCGACTCTGGAACGAAGGGCAAAAGGAAGACGATCAATACGGCCGGGATGAGACCCGTCATCAGAGTGTAGCGCCAGGCAGGATTGTTCGGATCGCCCACTGGCAGCGCGGGCAACATCTTGCTTTGCACGAGGGAGCCGATGCCCGCACTAACGCCCGTGACGAATAGGCCGCCGACACTAGCAAACGCCTGGGTCCATCCTACTACTAACTCTCGCCGACGCTTCTCGGGAAACAGTTCGGAGAGCCAAGTGACGGCGGCGACAAATTCGACGCAGACACCCACAAAGGTAGTGCAGCGGAAAAAAATCAACCAGGTGAGGCTGGTACTCAGCCCTGCCAGAACGGGTGAGACGGAGTAGATAAAGATGCTGCCGGCCATCACCGACTTGCGACCGAGGCGGTCAACGAGCAATCCGCCGAGTAGGCCGAAGACTCCGCCCGACAGAGCCGTCATCCAGAGTACGCGGCCAACCCAGGCCGTGACATCGGGGTGATTGGGGGGTACTTTTAGCAGCTCCGAGAGAGCCGGTGCCAAGACCAGCGGCGTCATCAACAACTCATAGGTGTCGAAGAGAAAGCCAATAGCCGCCACAATCACCACCAGCCATGCGGTCGTGCCAAAGGCGCGGGCGGAAGGATCAGAACTCATGTCAGCCTCGTCAGGGAAAATCGAATCTCGTCAAGGGTGAGAAGGGCGCAGTACATTCCGGAGTCACAATCTCCAATAACTCCACCGCGGTTCTTCGTCGCAATAATAATCTATCCGAGCGGGGGGCGTCAGCCCCCTGAGATTCCACCACTCAGGGGGCTGACGCCCCCCGCTCAGGAAATAAATACCCGTCTTTATTCCGGCGTCACAATCTCCAACAACTCGACCGCCGGTTGTTCGTCGCAATGAATCAAGGCGAAACGGCCATAGGTCGGACGCGGGCCATCGAGTCCGAACCACTGCATCATGGCGGGTCCGGGAACGACGCGCAGAAACGCCGTCGGCTCGATGCGCCGCAGCACATTCGCCTCGATCAAGACGCGGCCCAGAGGCGTTTTGCCCTCCACGATGCGGCGGCGCACTTCGTCGCTGCAATAGCGGAAGTTGACGCGAACCAGCCCGAACATCACCACGCGCCCCGTGCCCTGGAGCGTGAGCAAAATTTTACGAGAGTACGAATCTCCCGCCACGCGGTACTCCAACACTTGAACATCGACCTTATCGCCGTGATGGGCTTCGACGGTGACGGTCATATGGTGTTCGTGAACGAGCAAATCTCGATAGGGCGGCGGCACGCGCCCCGCCGGGACCAATTCGCCGCGCGTCATGTAGTCTGCCGGTGGAAACAGGGCAAATAAGCCCTGAACGTCGGTACCGGCGGGGTCGGGTGGAAGGTTCATACGGATAATTGTAGGAGAGCCGGTAGTTCCGGCTCGGCGGGTTGAGGACGATCGAGTACGCTATCGACCAGATAATAGAGCAACTCGCGCAGTTCGCTGGGTTGTACCTCGTCGGCTAACGCCTCGGCGCGGGCGCGATACTTCTCGACGAGTTTCTCCGCTCTGACGAATACCTGAGCCTTCGCAAACAGGTGGCGCACGCGCTCCAGTCTGCTCGCCGAATTGTCTTTGTCCGCATCTTGGCGTAAGAGGGTCAACAACTCGTCGCGCTCCACCGGGGTCGATCCCTCCAGAGCCAACGCCAACAACAACGTCGGACGGGCGGCCAATGCGTCCTGCCCGGCAATGAGTTTATTATCGTCGTCGCCGTTCCAGTCTTTCAAATCGTTGAGAATCTGAAAGGCGACGCCCAGATTCTTGCTGAAGTCGGCGACGGTCTTTTCGTACTGCTCCGCCGGTCCCGCCAGCCGCAGACCGGCATACAGCGCCGCCTCGAACGCCGGAGCGGTCTTCAGAGCGTAAATCTTGAGGGCGTCCAGCGCGGTCAGCGTCTTGTCGCCGGCATCGCGCCAAAGCAGTTCGGCTCCCTGGCCTTCCGACAGTTTCAAATGCGCATCCGACATTTTGTTGAGAATGTCGGCGGCGCAGTCGCCTCCCAACTCCTTGCGATCCCGGCCCACCAAGCGATAGCCTAGGCCGATGAGATAATCGCCGACATTGATGGCCGTGCCCACGCCATATTGTCGATGCAGCGTGGTGCGGCCATAGCGGAAGGTGTCGTCGTCTTCGATGTCGTCGTGAACCAACGAGGCCTTATGAAACGCCTCGATCGCCAGCGCGGTGCGGCGGACGGCATCCGGCACGGCGCAGCCCTCGGCAGAGAGTGTGCCCGGAGCGCCTTGGAGGGCATCGTAAGCGGCAAGGGTGATGAAAGGGCGCGACCGTTTGCCGCCCTGTCCCATCCAGTCGTATGCGATGGCCTCGTGCTGCGCCAACGGATCGACCACCTTACTCCTCTCTCCCCCATGTACGGGGGCGAGGGGCAAAGAAGCGCGACTGCGCGGAGCCAATCGACTCAACTCCGGCTCTTCGCAAATCTGATGGGCCATGCGCATCAGATGCACGAACGTTTTGGTTTTTGTCGCCGGCGGCGGCGTCTTGAGATCGATCAGTTCCGACACCCAATCGTCGTCGACCGAGGTGCTTTTGCAATTGCTCGACAGTAGTGGGGCGGCCACGCAGGGGATGCCGGCCAGCAGAATCTTGTCGATGGCCTTTTCCAACACGTTCAGACAAGCGACGCCGACAATCGCATCGACGTGGCCGCTGACGATGATCTTGAGGACGATGGGCGTGCCTTCGGAAACCAGGACTTTGTAGCCGAGATCTTCGGCCTTGGTTTTGAAGTCGGCCACGGAGCAAGCGCCGCACTTACGACAATCGAGGCCGAACTCGTCGTAGTCGGCGGGACAGCCCTCGGCGTGCTTGAGGCAATGCGGCAGCAATAGCAAACGGCGGGAGAAATCGACGGCTTGCACCTGTTCGCGCCAGAACTCGTTGGCGATGCACACCATCGCAAATCCGAGATATTGTTCTTCCAGCTCCATGCCGCGCAGCAAATTCTCGCTCATCTTCTGCAACTCGGGCTTGGTCAGCGGGCGCGAACGGTCGATGGTGGCGGCGAAGCGGGCCGCCTCGTCTCGGACGCGGTCGCGCACCGCGCGCTCTTGCGGCATGGCTTTTAGCTGGGCCGTGTTCAGTCGTTTGCTTTTCGGTTCGATTGGCGTTTCGACAGCGGGAGCCACGTTCCAATCCTCGGTGAGTCGTCGCGGATGGCCAAAAGCGGCGGTGGGAGAGAGTCCCGTAGGCGGAGGGAAAGCCGCTCTGATTGATTATCGGAAATTACGCCGTCAATAGCCAGGGGGGCACTCGTTAAATCCCTCTGAGAATGCCGCCATCTCGTTCTCTTTAGACGATTTGTCCCGCCCTCGTATTCACCTGGTAAACATTTCCCGATTTTCCTGAGCGGGGGGCGTCAGCCCCCTGAGTGGTGCAATCTCAGGGGGCTGACGCCCCCCGCTCCGTTTGACGACCCCGCGTCTCGTTGCACTCAGGGGGCTTACGCCCCCCGCTCCGTTCGATGATAATTATCATCGCCGAGCTTCCGACGAGGCGAACTTCCGCCGCGCGCGGCCGAGGGCGGCAACGCTGAAAATGAGCGGATACAGCTTCTCGAAGTACCACAGTTTGGCGAAGTAAAAGCCGATGGGCGTTGCTTCCGCCAAGCCGCCGGATTCGATGCGTTCGATCAGCCACGCCAAGCCGCGCTCGACCGCCGGTTGGGTCGTATCTCCCGCGTCGAGCAGCACTTCCACGGCGAGGGCCGTCTCTTCGATACTCGATGGCGTGTTGGCCGCGCCGCCCCAACCTCCATCGGCATTCTGCACGGACAGCAACCAAGCGATGCCGCGCTTCGCTGGATCGCCACTCATCAGGTCGAGATCGCGGTAAGCGGCGAGGACGCGCGCCGTGCCGTAGGTGGGGTTCTCATCGTCCGGGGCGTGCTGGCAGCCGAACCATAGGGGAAGCCAAGAACCATCGGCACGTTGGTGCCGTGCCAGATAGCGAAGACCGCCGTCACGAAGCCCAACGAGTTGATTCGTGGATAAGATCCTTTGAGGCGTCCGTCCCTCGTACCGAGAGGCCAAGGCGCGTAAAACATGAGCGGTTAAGTCGCATCCACTTCGGTCGAAAGGCAAGTGCCCCCAACCGCGACAGAAAGTCGGTATTCCCTCGTCGCGGTTTTGAAGCGTCCAGAACCAAGCAAAGCCGTCGTCGATCTCGGCAGTACACGTCGAATTCAGATGATGCAGCGCCAACAAGGCTCCCGGTGTATCGTCCGCATCCGGCACACCGCCCGATAGGTCCGTCCACGCCCAGCCGCCCGGATCGGCTCCCGTATACGGATGACGCTCCTTATACTGCTGTCGCAACAGCCAATCGCATAACGTATCTTTGCGATCTAAATTATCCAATTCACCTGCCGTGGCCAACGCATTGATCGATAACGTCGTCACCCACGTTGCCAGATTCGTGTCGATCGGCCAGCTGCCGTCGGGCCGTACCGAGTTCACGAGAAACGCGACGCATTTGTCCACTGCGGGATGATCCGCCCGTCCGATACTCGCCAGAGCCATGGTCACGAAACTAGTCAACGGCGCGGCTTCGAGAAAACCGCCGCCGGTCGGTTGAATCTTCTGCAACACGCGCAGACTTTTCTCGATGGCCAGACGCCGAATGCCGCGCATCAGCGGATTCCACGGCGGTCGATGGTGATACACCGCTTGCCCGATGGCAATGAGCGCGGGCAAGGCATAACTAACCACCGGGATGCGTAGAAAGCGAAACCACGACTGGGGAAAACACGCCAACTCGAACGGCAGCGACGGCACTTCGCTCCAAGAGACAAGTCCAGCAAGCGCGCTGGTCATAAGGATCGGCACGGAGAAAGTACGATCTTTGCCGTAGCGGGCGCGCACCGCCTCGGCCAATTCCTCCGGTGTCGAACCGTAGCGAGTGTGCAGCCAGACTTCGCAGCGCTGCAAGGTTTTCTCGTGAGCCGATGCCGTGCCGGTCAGATGAAACGCGGCGCGGCAGAGCATGGTCGTCGAGATGTTGCTGAAACTGCGGACGGTATCGCCCCAACCTCCGTTGTCGTTTTGATGTGCGGCCAGCCAGTCGATCCCACCGGCGATCGGTGTCTCGAAAGAACCGCGAGCCTTGCTCGCCTTCTGAACCAACGCCAACGCCGCGACGGTGGTAGCGGTGGATAGCGCGGAGGTGGACAATTCGCCGACCCAATGGCCCTCCGGCGCGCGCTCGGCAAGCAAGGCGGCGAGCACCGTTTGGTAGGCGGATTCCAGACGTTGGAGGACCATCCGTTGTACCCTATTCGGAGCCGGAAGCGTTAGCGACGGTGAAGCGCCGTCGCTAACGCTTCCGGCTCCGAAGTGTTCTCTAACGCTTTTCCGCCGTCAGCAGGCCGCGCGTCTTCAGCCAGGCGGCCAACTGGTCCGGCCACATGGAAGCGGGGCCGCGACCGACAGCCAAGCCAACGCCGTGCGGGCCTTTCTCGTAAATGTGCAACTCGCATGGAACTTTGTGCTTGCGCAGAGCGGCATAGAACAGAAGACTGTTCTCCGGTGGAACGGCCGTATCCTCGCTGGTGTGGAACAGAAACGTCGGCGGGGTCTTGGCCGTCACTTGCTCGTCGTTGCACAGGCTGGTCACCAACGCTTCATCGGGTTTGTCGCCGAGCAGATTGCGGCGCGATCCCATGTGCGCGAACGGCGGGCGCAGCGTGACGACGGGATAACAGAGGACGGCGAAATCGGGCCGGCAGCCGACGCGGTCGATGGGGTCGTCGGCGTCGGGCTTGCCGTCGTCGAAGTGGGTGATGACCGTCGAGGCCAGATGTCCGCCGGCCGAGAACCCCCAAATACCGATCCGATTGGGATCGATCTTCCACTCCTTGGCTCGACTGCGGACGGTGCGGACGGCGCGCTGGGCGTCGTGCAGGGGAGTGGGATGCCGATAGCGCGATCCCAGGCGATAGCGCAGCACGAAAGCAGTGATGCCCTGCCGATTCAGCCACTCCGCCGGGTCTTTCCCCTCGTGCCCAATCGCCAATCCGCCGTAGCCGCCGCCGGGACAGACGACGATCGCGGTTCCGTTGGCCTTGTCGGCGGGAGGCAAATATACGGTCAGCGACGGCTTGTCGCGCTCTTCCTCGCCGACCGCGCCGGGCGCACCCTTGGGCCAAAGCAATTCGACCTTCGGCGCGTCGGCGGCGCGCAGCGTCAATCCCAAAGTAAGTAGAACGAGGCTCGTCATGTCGTGCGGTCCTTTCGTATTTCCACCGGTTTTAATGATGACGTTCTCGCATCTCCAATCCGGCTTGTTGTCTATTCACCGATGCAACAACAATGGATGGTTAGACATCGCCTTTGTCTTCGTACACAATTTTTCCATGCTGGTTAGCCCACTTGATCGAAAATCCGACGTGCGAAATCACATTTTGGCTTCGATCCAGTTGGCGTTTGGCTTCTTCGAGCACGACGGTAGGCTCAAGCTCGTAGATCGCCTTTAACTTGATCTGGTTGCTCTTATAGAACACGGCAAAATACACTTTGTTATTGCGAGTGATCCGCGCCAGCGATTGGGCGCGTTTCTCTGGTGGCTCCTTAAACATACGGTCAAATTGACCGGAACCACCCTCCTTACACGATAAATATTCGTACCGAATTGAAGGATCGTGTGGACTGCACGCATCAACGTCTCGTTTGGAGCTAATCAAGGTGTGACCGAGAATATCTGCAATAATCATTTCTTTTACCAATCCCGGCTGCAATAAATTGCTGATGCCAATCGACCGAGCCAAGTCCTGCGCCTTGAAAACGAGATCAATGATACGGTGGATAATATCTTTAGTCACGATTAGAATAGCCTCGAATTGCGTTCGCGTTTTGCCGCACTTAGTCGGGACGAAGCGAAATCAATAAAATTGGGATCGGCTTCAAAGCCGATGTACTGGCGTCCAAGCTTTTCGCACGCTACCAAAGCTGTACCAACGCCACAAAACGGATCGAGTACCAAATCGTCTGGATTGGAACTCGCCATCACCAGCCGTTCCATGAGTCTCAACGGTTTCTGGATCGTGTTGAGAACCTCCCGCGAAACAAGCTCTTTGGACTTGTAGGTGAGTTGTTTGATGTCCCCCCAGACGTCCCCAGGGTTCTTGCCTTTGTCATTGAACTTGGTCTTGCCATATTGCCCATTAGTTACCGAAGGCACCCGCTCGCATCGTAATCGGTGTTCCAATTCGACGAGCTGTGGCACGCGGATGTCATCGAGATTAAATGTTGCGGGACGAGAACCTTTGATGAAGTAGCATATCGTGTCGTAATTGTTTGTGTAGTTGATTCGGCCCTGCGATAGTCTACTTGGCTGATACCAAATGATTCGAGAACGGAGAGTAAGAAACGGTCTGTAGTCGATAAAGTCAATACAATCGGGCTTCCCAAACAGGTAGAGAGTGCCACCCTCCTTGAGCTTCTCAGCAAAGCGTTCGATCAGGGAGAGATTGAACTGCTGAATGTCGCCCACCCTGTCCCACTCGTTAGTCGTGACACCGTAGGGACCATCGCAAATTACAAGGTCAACCGAATTGTTGGGGAGTGAGTCGAGAAGGGCGAGTGACTCGCCATGGTAGATTCGATTTGTATTCATTATGTGGGTCACCGACAAGAAACATAGACTGCTTTGGGACTGGATCGTGCGATCAATCTTTGAACCGACAATCTTTTGGATTTGTCGATTCCGAAGAACCTTCAGCAACTCTCCGAGTTTATCACCTAATTGACCGCGGGACAAGATTCCGATTCCCGATTTCAGCTATCCCAAGAGGGAATCCGCGGTCGATGGGGTCGTCGGCGTCGGGCTTGCCGTCGTCGAAGTGGGTGATGACCGTCGAGGCCAGATGTCCGCCGGCCGAGAAACCCCAAATACCGATCCGATTGGGATCGATCTTCCACTCCTTGGCTCGACTGCGGACGGTGCGGACGGCGCGCTGGGCGTCGTGCAGGGGAGTGGGATGCCGATAGCGCGATCCCAGGCGATAGCGCAGCACGAAAGCAGTGATGCCCTGCCGATTCAGCCACTCCGCCGGGTCTTTCCCCTCGTGCCCAATCGCCAATCCGCCGTAGCCGCCGCCGGGACAGACGACGATCGCGGTTCCGTTGGCCTTGTCGGCGGGAGGCAAATATACGGTCAGCGACGGCTTGTCGCGCTCTTCCTCGCCGACCGCGCCGGGCGCACCCTTGGGCCAAAGCAATTCGACCTTCGGCGCGTCGGCGGCGCGCAACGTCAATCCCAAAGTAAGTAGAAAGAGGCTCGTCATGTCGTGCGGTCCTTTCGTCGAGGTATGGATTCTCTCCCTTCGGCGAACATAGCAAATCGCCGCACAACGGCAATCGCCGACTTGCTCCGCGTTCACCTATCCTGGTTCTCAAACCCTATCGGGGAATCGAGGGGAGTAGGGTTGTCCTCTTCCGTTCGCAGCGCTCGCCTCCAATCTTGCGACAGGGAGGCCAGGCTCATTATCAGAGTGAGTATCAGCGTGCCGATGCCGGGTTCCCCCCACCAGCGGACGAGACCGGCGATCGAGAGCGTCGCGCCGACGGCGAACATCAACAGCGACAGACGGCGATGGAATCGGCCTACGTCCGTCTCGGCCCACGCCGCCAGCGAACGATACAGATGCCGTCCCTCGTCGTGCGGCGTGCAACGCTGTTTCGAGCCGCACTCGTTGCAGCGCCCCGCCGGCGCGCGATAGATTGCCAAGCGCTTCGGCTCGTCGCGCAAGTGCAGGGAGAGCCGTTCGCCTTCGGGACAGTGGTAATGGTCGGCGTCGGCGTCGTACTCGAAACCGAGTTCGGCATGGCGGCGCGCCCGCTCGAAGTGCCCGCGCGCCAAGATCTCGAACGCGCGGGCCGTCCCCAAAACGAGGAAGACATAGGCCACGATCAGCCACGATTCCAGTGCGACGGGCACAAACAAAAAGCGCAACGTCTCGTCCACGGTCTTCTCTCCCAGAGTCGCTCAGCTTATCCCATCGTACCGCTCGGCGCGACTTCGTCGTACAGCGGACTTTGCAGCGCGTCCCCCGTCGGATCGGCGGGAGCCTGCTGTCGAGTCGGACGAAACACGGCGCGCGCCGTCAGATAAACCAACGGCAGGACGCCGGCGATAAAGAGTACGTCGCCCGGCAGGCGCAGCCATTCGATGAACGCATGGCTATCGAAGAACTCCAGCGAGCGCGCATGCCAATAGCCGTTGGCCACCGAGTCGCCCAGTTGTAGTACGCCGATGGGGAAGAGGTTGGCGAACACCATCCACGCCAAGCCGAGATTCAAGGCCCAGAACGAGAAGCCGACCAGGCGATCGCTCCAATCTTCCGGACGCAACAGATAGCGGAGACAGAAGACGAGCAGAGCGATGGCCAACATTCCGTAGACGCCCATCATGGCGGCGTGACCGTGATTGGCCGTCAATTGTGTGCCGATTTCATAGTAGCTGACGACCGGCAGATTGATGAGGAAGCCGAACACGCCCGCGCCCAGGAAATTCCAGAAGCCGACGGCGGCGAGATAGAGGACGGCCCAGCGATGCGGGAATGGAACCTCGCCGCCGTGCGTCTCCTGCCGCGCTCCCAATTGCAGAAAGCTCCAGGCTTCGACGGTGAGAAACGTCAGCGGTATGACTTCGCCCGCCGAGAAGAAAGCGCCCAGGGCCATATGCACGGCCGGGGTGCCGCTGAAATAGAGATGGTGCATGGTGCCGACCACGCCGCCCACGGAGTACAGCAGGGCGTCGAAGTAGATGACGCGCGTCGCCGTCTTCTCCGAAACCACGCCGAGCAAGACGAAGATATAGGCGACCATAATCGTGGTAAACAACTCCAAAAAATCTTCGACCCAGAGGTGAACCACCCAAAAGCGCCAGAAGTCGGCGATGGCGAAATTGGTGTGCGAACGGCTGAGCAATCCGACGGCGTAGAAGAGTGGAATCGTCAAAGCGCTGTAGAAGAAGAGATAGGGCAGATTGCCTCGGTGTTCTTGCGCCAGCTGCGGACGCAAACCGCGATAGAGGATGACGCACCACAGAAGCAGCCCGCCGGTGAGGAGGACTTGCCAGAGTCGGCCCAGATCGAGATATTCCCAGCCCTGAGCGCCGAAGGTGGTTTTGGCCGAGGGGTGAATCCATCCCTTGTAGCTGGCGGCTTCTCCCAGCAGACTGCCGACCACGACGACGACGAGAGCGGCCAAGAGCAGGTAGGAGAGAAGGCGTTGGCCGCGCGGTTCGCGTCCGGCCACTAGCGGCGCAAGGAAGATGCCCGCGGCCAAGTAGGCGGCGGAGACGAAGAAGAGGGCCAATTGAAGGTGCCAAGTGCGGGTCAGGTTGTAGGGCAGCAGTTGGGCCAGATCGAGGCCGAAGAACCCGCCCGTCTCCGCGTGATAGTGCGCCGTTGCTCCGCCCAAAAGCGTTTGCACGAAGAACAGAGCGGCGACCACGAAAAAGTACCAGGCCGTGGATCGCTGCGCCGGCGTCAGTGGAACCTGACCCGGCGCATGAAAGCGCAGCCGTCGCTCTTCGGCACTATGCCAGCCCAGCAATCGAGAGTATCGTCCAAACAGAGTCAGCACCAACCCCGTCCCGCCCAGCAGCGCGACGATCGACAGCGTACTCCAGACGACGGCCTCTTCGGTGAGACGATTGCCGGCCAACGGCTCCGGCGGCCAATTGTTGGTGTACGAATACGACCGATTGGGACGCCGCGCCGAGGCGGTCCACGCCGTCCAGGCGATGAACGCCGTAATCTGACGCATCTCGTCGGCACTGGCGACCGCATGGGGACCGATGCCCGCGCCGCTCCGCGGTCGGTTCAGAATCTCTTTGGCATAGTGCTGGCGCAGCGTCTCGAAAGCCTCGATCTGTCCGCTGGTCCAGGTCAATGTGCCGGTGGCCGGATCGTAACGATTGGCTTGCAGCTCGCGTTGCACCCGCTCGTCGGCTTCGGCTCCACCGCCGTAGTTTTCGCGCATGGCCAAGGCCGAACGGTGCAGATAATCGGCGGTGAAGTCGGGACCGAGATAAGCGCCGTGGCCGTAGATCGAACCGTACTCCATCAAGCCGTATGTCAAAAACGCCACCTGCCCGTCGAGGATGTCCGCGCCGCTAAAAACCACCTCGCCGCTCTCCGAAACGACACGTTCCGGTACGGGAGCATGGTCTTCGTAAACCCGTAATGCGAGATAACCCAGAATGCCGAACCCGACCGCGAAGGTCAGAATCGTTCCCTGAAGCCAACGGGGCGAAATAACCATCGGACGACGAGTGCCGTTACTCATCGGAGAGTCTCCTCAATCATGGATCAATCGGACGTTTCCATTGTTATAGAAGAGAGAGGGCGACGAATCCTCCGTCACGAGAGTTCGCTCAACTCCTCGGCCAAAACCGACGGCCAAGCGAGGGGATGGTCTTGCGGCAAACGAAGGGTGGCGAGTACCGTGCTATCCACAAGAGCTTGTACGTCGTGAGGAGCGCGCTCGCCGAGATACAACAAATCGCCGGCGGACAATTCGACGACGCGACCGTCCAATTCCATGCGGATGCGTCCTTCGAGACATTGGATCGTTACCTCCGCCGGCGCTTCGTGCCGAGGCAGCCGCTTGCCGCGCGGTAAAACCAATCGAATCACCTCCAGAGATTTTGTCTTGATGAGTGTCGTCGTTTTCGCGTGGGCCAGGTTCGCGCCGAGAGGGCGGACATCGATTACTTCGCCCGATTGTGCATGAGGGACTGCCACGATTTGTTCTCCTTAAAAATGAGATTTCAGGAGTATCTTTGTCCTCCTGCGAATTCTACACCTTGGCATCCAGAATCATTGTAGGCGCTTGCATATCTGCACGTCAAGGTGTAGAATAAAAAGGGAGGTAAACCATGATCCCCAAGACCGCCGAATATGCTCTTCGCGCCGTCGTGATTCTGGCCCGCGCTCCGGGTCGTCCTCTCTCCGCCGACGCGCTGGCCGAGTCAACGCAAGTGCCTCGCCGCTACGCGCACAAGGTTTTGCAGGCGCTTGTGCGCGCCGGTTTAGTCGGCTCGCACTCCGGTCCCGGTGGCGGATACACGTTGCTGCGTTCGCCGGAGGATGTGTCGATATTAGACGTGGTGTCGGCCATCGAACCGATCCCGCGCATCCGCCGCTGTCCGCTGGGATTGAAGGGCCACACGAGCCTGTGTCCCCTCCACCGTCAGCTCGATGACGCCGCCGCCCAGACGGAGAAAGCCTTCGCGCAGGTGACACTCGCTCAATTGTTGAACCAATCGCACAGTGTTCCTCCACTGTGCGAGGTGAAATAAGCTGCAAACGGCGCGATAAGT
>JAJXWW010000062.1 GCA_021781415.1 Planctomycetota bacterium | reverse complement strand
TGCCGGGCGACGAGCGCATCCTGGTCGCCGAACATGCGGCCAACCGCGTCAGCGAACGCGATCTCAAGGGCCAAGTGCTGTGGAAGCATCTCGTTGAAGGCCCGCTGGCGGCACAACGCCTCTCGAACGGCAGCACGTTCATCACCACGTCGCAGGAACTGAGGGAGATCGATAAGAACGGCAAGGAGGTGTTCCACTATCGGCGTCCCGACGGCGGCATGTTCATGCGCGCGACGAAGCTGCGCGACGGCGACATTGCCTGCATCGCGCAGATCGGCGGGGCGGCGCGCTTCTATCGCCTTACCCCGGAAGATAAGGATTTCAAAGAGCGGAAAAGTTGGGGCGTGCAAGTGAACACGCTCGGCGGTCGCGTCGAGGTGCTGCCCAACGGTCACGTTCTCATACCGGAAATGTACAATAACCGCGTGGTGGAATTCGACGCCGACGGCCGCGCCGTTTGGGAAGCGGCGGTCGATCAACCCATTGCCGCCGTGCGCCTACCCGGCGGTCACACCCTCGTCACGCTCATGCGGGAAAATCGCGCCGTCGAACTCGATCGCGCCGGCAAGGAAGTGTGGCAATTCAAGGCGGATACCCGCGTCACCCGCGCCTACCGTCGCTGAGAAGCCGTCCGATAAGCCCCTCCCCCCCTGTACTCAGGGGGAGAGGGGTTGGGGTGAGGGGGTGATTTTTTCCGAGTATTCTGGCCCCTCACCCCCGACCCCTCTCCCCTGAGTACAGGGGCGAGGGGAGCGATTCAGTAGCCCCTCTCCCCCTGTACTCAGGGGAGAGGGGTCGGGGGTGAGGGGGGAGTTGTGTGGAGATACTCCGAGGAGACGCCGCTATGCGCAGCCGATCCGTCGCCCTCCTCTCGATGTTGGTGCTGGCTCTTTGCCTCGGTTCGGCGTGGTCCGCCGATGCCGACCCCGAAGCTGCGTCCGACGAACGAATGTTGCTTGCGGCGAAAGTGCGCGTGGACGCGAAGAGTTTGCTGGAGTCGTTTCGCAAGCGTTCGCCGGACGCCGCCGCGCGCGCGAGGATTGAAAAATGGATCGAACAACTCGGTAGTTTCTCGTTTGCCGAGCGCGAAGAGGCGAGTGCCGAATTGGAGGCGCGCGGCGCGGAAGCCAAGGGATTGCTGCGCCGAGCGACGCACCACGTCGATCTGGAAATCCGCAAGCGCGCGAATCATTCCCTGTCGGTTCTCGCAAGCAAAGACTACTCTTTCGATGTGCTGCAGGCGGCGTTGCGGCTGCTCGCCCGCCGTAAGCCGGAGCATACAATTGAGGTTCTCTTGGAGTACGCGCCGCACGCCGACGACGACGAGGACGCCGACCTTTTCGAGCAAGTGTGCTGGACCCTGGCGGCGGTGGGGCAGCGCGGCGGTGCCGGCGATCCGCTGTTGATCCGCGCCTTGAACGATGCGTCGCCGCGCAAACGCGCCGCCGCCGTCTCGGCGCTGTGTCGCGCCGGCTGCCGCGAGCAATTCGCGGCCTCGCGCCGTCTCCTCCGCGATAAAGATCTCGAAGTCCGCCGACATGCGGCACAGGCGCTCGTCGAGGCGCGCGAAAAAGAAGCGGTGCCGGTCTTGATCGACTTGCTCGCCGAATTGCCGCGCGCGCGAGCGGATGCCATCGAATCGCTTCTGTTGCAATTGGCCGGCGACAACCCGCCCAAAGGCAGCCTGGAGGATGCCGACGCGCGCGGCAAATATCGAGACGCCTGGGCCGACTGGTGGAAGCGGCGCGGCGAAGCGCTCGATCTGGCCAAGGTCGAGCTGACACCGCGCTGGCGCGGCTACACCCTGGCCATTTGTATCGACTCGATGCGCGGCCGAGGGCGAACCGGCGGCCTCGTCGAGTACGATGCACAAGGCCGCAAACGCTGGCACATGCCGGGGTTGACTCTTCCCGTGGACGCGCAGGTTCTCGATGAAAAACGGATTCTCGTAGTCGAATATCGTCCCGGCCAAGTCACCGAACGCAATCGAGAGGGCGAGGTTCTGCGCCGCATCCCCGTCGGCGAGATTCCCCTGGAGGCAAAGCGCCTTCCCAACGGCAACACCCTCGTCACCGCGCGCAATCGCGTCTTCGAGATAGACCGCGACGACAAGGAAGTGTGGGCGACGGACAGCGACGGTTCGGAATCGATTGTCTCCGCCTGTCCTCTGCGCGGCGGCGAGATCGCCCTCTGTTATCGCAACGGTCAATTGGAACGCCGCAACCGCGAGGGCAAGGTCTTGGCCTCGTTCCGCGCTGGGATGCTCTTCCGCCCCTACGGCACGCACATCCAAGCGCTGTCCAACGGCCACATCTTGGTGCCGTCGTTTTACGAGAATAAGGTGGTGGAGTACGATAAGACAGGCCGCGCGGTCTGGTCGGCCACGTTTGCCAGGCCCATGTGCGCGCAGCGATTGCCCAACGGACGCACCCTGGTGGCCAGCTATGCCTCCGCCGCTTATTCCGAGCTGGATCAAGAGGGACGCGAGGTCAAAAATCATCGCTGCGACGGCATCCTGATGTCCGTTCGAGGGCGCTAGCTTGCGAGAGATACCGATGAATCTGTTGACGACAATTTCCGGATCGCTTATGGAGTCTTTCCTCCCGTCCGGTTGGGATCTCCCGAAGATCGACCGCTTGGCGGAACTGCCGACCGACCGCGCGACGGCGCGTCGGCCTTGGTGGCATCCGCGCTTCGAGCCGGTCGCCTGCGCCACGGTCGAAGATTTCGACACCTATCTCGGCCACGAAATCGCCCGCGAAATCCAGAAGGCCCGCGACGAAGATCGTCCCCTCGCGCTCATTCTGCCCGTTGGACCGATGGGCATGTACCGCTGGGCCGTCTGGTTCCTCAAGGAGTGGGGCATCTCGTGCGAGCGCGTTCACGGCTTCAACATGGACGAATGGTCCGACGCGGCTGGGGCAACGCTTCCTCCCGACGCACCGGGCGCGTTCCAGCACGCGATGGAGCAGGCGTTCTACGGTCCTCTGGGCACCAACACGGTGCCGCCGCGCCAACGCCATTTCGCCGTGCCCTCGGAGTTGCCGACCTACGCCGAGCAAATCGCCGACCTGAAAAAGCAGGGGGCGAGGCTGGTGACGGTGTTCGGGATCGGCAGGGTATGCCACATCGCCTTCTGGGAGCCGCACTTCGCCGCCGAGTTTGCCAACGAAGCGGAGTGGAAACAACAGACCCATCGCCTGGGCGCGCGGCTGCATCCGCTGACCATCGAACAGAACGCTCTGACGAGTTTTCGCAGCCGAACGACGTTGGTTCCGGCATTCGCCAACACCATCGGGCCGGGGTTGTTCTTGGCCTCGGATCGTATCCTCGGAGGAGCGGACGGCATTTTCGGACGAGGCATGCAATGGCAGGGTCTGTCGCTGCGGATGACCTTGGGGCACGAACCGACCCCGTGGATTCCCAGCAGTTACATGCCGACGCTCCCCGGCCGTTTG
>JAJXWW010000188.1 GCA_021781415.1 Planctomycetota bacterium | reverse complement strand
CGGCTGGTTCAAATTGCATCGCCGCCTGGCCACCCGCTACGAAAAGTTGGCCGTCAACTTTCTTACTTTTTGGACGGTCGCCTGGATTACATTACTGCTGAAATTTCGATTGTCGGACACAGCCTAGGGACGAACCGGGAGCCAGGATGACAGGATCGATGTGCAGAGTGTTCCCATTCGCCAGGATTACGGCGCGTTCGATGACGTTTTCCAACTCACGGACATTGCCCGGCCATGTATGGGAGAGAAGAAGTCCCATCGTCTCCTTGTCTACACCGTCGATGCGCTTGCATGTCCGCTTGGCGAATTTGTTGACCAGGTAAAGAACCAAGGGTGGAATATCCTCCTGGCGGTCGCGCAGCGGCGGCAATTGCACCGGAAAAACACTCAAACGGTAGTAGAGGTCCTCTCGAAATGTTTTCTCACGCACCGCCTTGAGCAAATCGCGGTTGGTGGCCGCCAAGATCCGCACGTCGACCCGGATCGGTTTGCTGCCCCCGATCCGATCGAATTCGCGCTCCTGTAAGACGCGCAGCAGCTTGGCCTGGGCATCCGCAGGCAACTCGCCGATTTCATCGAGGAAGATCGTGCCTCCATCGGCCAGTTCGAACCGCCCGACGCGACGTGCGATTGCGCCCGTGAAAGCACACTTCTCGTGACCGAACAGTTCACTTTCCACAAGCCCAGCCGGAAGCGCGGCACAGTTGATCTTGATGAGGGGCTTCGCCTTGCGCCCGCTGTTGGAATGAACTGCCCGTGCGATCAGTTCCTTACCGGTCCCCGTTTCTCCGGAGATAAGAACCGTGGCGTCGGTTGCCGCGACCCGCCGGACATTCTCAAGTACGGTCGTCATGGTGGGACTCTGACCGATGATCTCCTCGAAATTGTGGATGCCCTTGATCTCTTCCTGGAGATAAAGGTTCTGTGCCTGCAGGCGCGCGCTTGCCTGCTCGGCGAGAATGCGCTCGGTGATGTCCACGAGTACGGTGCGCGTGTACTTCCCAGCAGGATCCGGCCTGGAATACCATTTGACCCAGACCGGGTGGCCGTCGTTCTTTCGACGGAGTTCGATCGCCGCGTCGCCTCTGTAACTGCCTTGAGCAATCGAGGCAAAAAGTTCGTGGACGAGCTGCTTATTGGCAGGCTTGTTCGTCACCAGTGACATACCGACCGTGCCGAGAACTTCGTGGGGTTCGAGCCCCAGCATCCGCATCGCCGCCCGGTTGGCAGTGATGAAGCGAGAATCCAGTTCTTCCACGATGTAGCCGATCGGAGCTTCATCAAAAAGATCCCGGTAGCGCTCTTCTCGCTCAAGTATTGCTCTTTCGTAGCGCAGCCGCTCCAATTCTGCCGTTGCCCGCGCCGCGCTGATGCGCAAGAGGAGCAGCTTACATGGTTCTGGGGGCAGCGGTTGCTCGTCGAAGACCGCCAGATGGCCCAGATGTTCCCCTTTCGCGTTACGCAGCGGCACCCCCAGGTAGCTCTCGACTCCCCAGTTCTCTAACGGCTTGTCATCGGGGAACTTAACCCGGACTCCGGAAGGATAATGGCACAAGCTCCCGCGAACCACCTCTTCGCACGGGGTACCGGTCACATCCCACTCCATGTTGTCGGTGATCCGGTCTCGAAACCAAAACGCCAACGTGCGAGCCCGCGTCCCGCCGGCGAACTCGGCGACGAAGGCGTAGCGGGTCCCGGCCGCGGCCGCGAGGTTGCGGACGAGGGACTGAAGGAACGCCTCGCCGATGTCGTGAGCGGTTCCCTCGACGATCGCGCGCAAAGCGGAAAGGTCATCGTTGGGTGGGAAATCAGGAATGGCCTGTGTGTCGTTCATGTGGCCGCTCGGTGTCATCGTCAGGCGGAATTGCCCACAGTATTTATAGTCGAGTGGCATGCAGCTCGCCCATCAGTCCGCGCCCTCGAAAAGTCGAGGCAAGGTTCGGGTCACTTCACGTCCGGGATGCCGAGGTGGTCTGCCGGTCGCGGCGCGGGAGCGGGCCAGAAGAACCTGCGCTCGTTAGCGGCAATGACCATGTCGCTGCTACTCGCTTCTCGGCGGTGCATCATCGACCGAAACGCCGAGCGGGCGAGGGTGCGCACCGATTGGGGCAACACAATAGTGGGCTTGTCTTTGAATGCAGTTTGGTTAGAACGAGTAAAGTATGGCATCATGGACGTGATCCAGAAGTATTCATGAAGAATGCCATACAGAAAGGCTTCCGTGGCTCCAAAACAGACACCAAGCCACTATCTTTTGCAGGGAAGCATGCCGCAAGTTAATTCCTGACAAGAACTTAGTAATGGTAAAAATCGGAATAGTCGGCGTCGGATTTATGGGCATGATTCATTATCTGGCGGCGGCGAGATTGCGCGGCGCGCGGGTGACGGCGCTCTGCACGCGCGATCCGAAGAAGTTGGCGGGCGATTGGCGCGGGATTCGCGGCAATTTCGGACCCGCTGGGGTGCGCATGGATCTCGGCGACTTGAAGCGCTATGCCGACTTTAAGGAGATGTGTGCCGATCCCGATCTCGATCTCATCGACATTTGCACGCCCACGCATCTCCATCCCGAAATGGCCCGCATCGCCTTGCAAGCCGGCAAAAATGTCTTGGTCGAGAAGGCCATCGCGCTGACGACCCAAGACGCCGACGGAATGTTGCGCGCAGCCGAGAAGGCGGGCCGACTCCTCATGGTGGCGCATGTGTTGCCGTTCTTTCCCGAATTTGCATTCGTGGTTGAAACGCTACGCTCCGGCAAGTACGGGCGCTTGTTGGGCGGGCACTTCAAGCGCATCATCGCGCAGCCGGATTGGTCCGACGATATTGCCGACGCTGGGAAAACCGGCGGTCCCGCCGTCGATTTGCACATCCACGACACGCACTTCATCTCGCTGATCGCCGGTGTGCCGCGCCGAGTTTTTTCCACCGGAATCGCGCCGGACGGGCGGAACGTATCCTATTTAACCACACAATATCTTTACGATTCCACCGACGGTGGTCCGGCTCTGACTTGTTCGAGTGGAGCGGCGGCGAAAAAAGGCCGCGAGTTCGTACATGGATTCGAACTGTACCTAGAAAGAGCGACCTTGCTTTTCGAGTCGGGTACTCAACCGTTGACCGTGTTGACCGAAGACGGCAAAAAGAAACAGCCGAGGCTAAAGGGATCGACCGAGGCCACCGCCGCCTTCACCGCCGAATTGCAAGCGGCGGTAGAAGGCGTGCGAAGCGGTATCGTTCCCGATTTGCTTTGCGCCAAGCTGGCGCGCGATGCCCTGGCTCTCTGTCAACGAGAATGTCAATCCGTTTTATCCGGAAAAATCTTGACGGCAAATTAGAATCGCCCCATCGCCCCTACGCGCTCCTATTTCGGAGGCGATGCTTTGCCTCGATGGCCTCGCGTTCGGCTCATCCTTCCGAAGTCGCCAATGCCAACGCCATGCGGCAGCCCGCGAGAAAAGAGGGGAGATCGACGTATTCTTCGGTCGTGTGGATGTTATTTTGCCCCGCTCCGAAGGTGACGGTGGGAATGCCGTGACGTACCAGCCAGTTGGCATCGAGGCCGCCGTTGCCGACGCGCGTCGAAGGTTGCAATCCCGCGCGGACGGCGGCTTGCTTGGCATGGTTCACGACGGGCGCGTCCTCTTTCAAGCGAAACGGGTGATAATCGAGGCGCGACGTGAACTTGATCTTGGCCTTCCGGCCCTTGTCGTTGGGAAGTTGATTTGCCGCGTTGGTGAAGGCGGCCCGATAGGCGCGAGTGATGGCGCGAGCGAATCGAGCTTCGTGGCTGCGCGATTCGCCGTGGATGGAGACATAATCGGTGACGACGTTGGTGGCTTCGCCGGCGCTTTTGCCGTCGCGGCCGGCGACGCGACCGATGTTAGACGTGCCGTCGCCGGAGTCTTGATGCACCTTGCCGAACCAGCCGTCGCGCTGCACCGCCGCCAAAGCCAATGCCGCCACTATCGTCGCCGAGATGCCTTGCTCCGGATGCACCCCAGCATGAGATGCTCGTCCGTGGATCTCGACCTCCCAGCGTTCCGCGCCGACCGCTCCGACCGTCAGGTCCGAGGGCAATCGGCCATCGACATTAAAGCCCATAACGGGTCCGCTAAGATCGTTGGGATCGACGAAACGCGCGCCAAACAACCCGCTCTCTTCACGCACGGTGAACAGCAGCGTCAACGGCGGATGCGGTAGCTTGTTCTGCATCAAAGTTGCTGCCATCGTCACGAGACAGGCGACGCCGGTGCGATCGTCGCCGCCCAAAGCCGTGTCGCTGCGCGAGAGGATACGGTTGTTACCGCGCTCCGGTACCACGCCGGCGCACAATGGCACGGTATCGAGATGAGCCGAGAAGAGCAGACGCGGCCCCTCGTGCGTGCCGGGCAGGGTCACGATCAGATTGCCGGTCTGTGTCGGCAGAGGGATGCGTTCGTTGGCGTTATCGTGGCGAATGGCCCGGCGCGGCACGCCGACCGATTCCAATTCGCGGGCCACGGCGCGCGCGATAGCTTTCTCTTGCCCCGTGATGCCTTCGACGGCAAGAAAGCGATAGAGGCGGTCGACAGCCGCGCTTTCATTGAAGGAATGGGTTAACGTAGGGGACAAGGAATACCTCGCAGATGATCGCTCCCGATCTGTGCAGTTTCGCATTCGAAACTCTTCACATCATCCTAGTCAGAATGACTCGATCTGTCTCCGGTAAAGTGAAACACAGCCGGAGTCTCCCTTTGTTCCTCAAACTGTATCCTCGTGCTGGGTCCAATTTATTGAACCGACGAGGTCTGAAAGAAGTCCTCGCCTACTTGCGAATTATTCTTCACTAGAGTACAATCGATTGAGGATTGGCACGAATCGACCGAACCTTTTAAGACTTATCAGAGGAGACAATCATGTTCCTCGTTCGAGATCCCAGAACCAATCTTCTGATATTCATTGACAAAGATCCTCGTCAGGATGGCTTTATGGACGAGGTAGAATCGAATGTGTCGCTGGAATATCCCCAGGAAGTCCACGAATGGCCGGACGGTGCTTCTCGACCTCAAAATGTCGTTGGAGTCCGGGAGGATGGTGGGAAAGAATACCGCGTATTTCGCTCCGATAGGGATCGTCGCGAGGCTAGATATAAGAAGGTCGCCGATGGCACCCCCTTGGTCGTTCGTTCGTGGCAGGAATACGCATTGAGGCAGATTTGGGCCGATTCCTTAAAAGCGTTGCCCGTCTGGGTCGATGTTGAAAGCGGAGCCATCCCCGCGTGGAATTCACTCCCTCCGAAGGAGCAAAAGGCGGTCGCTAAATGCCTCGATCGATTGCGCCGCCTTCCGGTGGGTCGGTGGAGTGAAGCTGGGGCTCGTCGGCTCCATGACGCTGAACCGTCGTATCTCTTACGCGTCTCACCGGACTTGGTGATATTCCTCAAACCCGTAAATGAAGCAAAGCAAATCGTGATTGAGAATATCGCTCGTCAGGAAATGCTTAATCGCTATTTTGGCGCGCGAAAGGAGTCCGTCGGGAAATCATGAAGGAGTTTCATAGACTCGAATGGGATCCCGAGCGTTGCCGGGTGGAGCTGGATGAACTCCGAGAGTTGCTGGCAAGCAGACGGATCCTGGAAGAAAGAGAGACAACTCTTCCATTTTTCCGCGAACGCAAACATCTGTCCGCGTTCATCGGAGCTTACGATCCGTGGGGTATTACTCGTTTCGATCTTCTTGCTTACGAATACAATCTGTTCGGCGATTTTACTTGCGATCTCGTAGTCGGCGATTCGACCACGAAGCATTTTGGATTCGTCGAGTTCGAGATCGCCGCGCCGGACAATATCTTCGTCCGCAAGAGGGGCAAGTCTACTCCAGAATGGGCTTCTCGATTTGAACGCGGATACAGTCAACTCGTGGATTGGTTCTGGAAACTGCACGAAGAAGAATCGCAATACGCTTACCGGGATCGATTCGGCACGCCGCCCATCGAGTATTTCGGTCTACTCATCATTGGAAGAGACGAATCGTTCTCCTCACGCGAGCAACGGCGCTTCGATTGGCGAACATCGCGAACAGTTGTCAATTCAAAACACATCTACTGTCGGACGTTCGATCGGTTGTATGCGGATCTATTGAGCCGGTTAGAGCAATACTCTTTTGGAGAAGCTCGCGACGATTCGATCCGATCGAGTCAAAGCGGCAAGAGGAAGTCGAAGCGGCGAGATAAAACCTGATCCAACTCGAATAGCAACCTCTTGCCGCACGATTTATATTATCTGTCGGATCGCCTCTGCCCCTTCGACGCCCACTAACTTCTGATCGAGTCCGCCGTAGAAATAGCTCAGCTTATTCGGATCGAAGCCGAGCTGCGTCAGGGCCGTGGCGTGGAGATTCTTGACGTGCAGCGGATCGATGATCGCGGTGCCGCCGAGTTCGTCCGTTTCGCCGACGCTGACTCCGCCCTTGATGCCGCCACCGGCCATCCACATGGTAAAGCCGTAGGCGTTGTGATCTCGGCCCGTGCCGGTTGCGTATTCGGCGGTCGGCTGACGGCCGAACTCGCCGCCCCAGATCACCAGCGTCGAATCGAGAAGACCGCGCCGTTTCAGATCTTTCAGGAGTCCGGCAATCGGCTTATCGGTACGACCAGCGTGGAAGGTGTGATTTTTCATTAGATCGCCGTGCGCATCCCAGTTGTCGTCGTTGTGCGCTCCGCCGGCATACAACTGAATGAAGCGGACGCCGCGCTCGACGAGCCGACGGGCTAAGAGACAGCGCGTACCGAAATCGCGCGTGCGTTTGTCGTCGATGCCGTAGAGCGACTTGGTCTCCGCCGTTTCCTTGTTGAGATCGACGGCTTCCGGGGCATGGGACTGCATATTGAAGGCCATCTCATAGCTTGCGATGCGCGCGGCCAAATTACTGTTATCGGCGCGCGGCTTTTGATGCTCGGCATTATAGTCGTGTAGAGTATCGAGCAAACGACGCTGGGCCGATTCGCTCAGGCCGTCGGGTCGCTGCAAGTTCAAAACGGGAGCGCCGGCCGAACGCAATATGGTTCCCTGATAAGTAGCCGGCATATAGCCGCTCGACCAGTTTTTCGCACCGCTGATCGGGCCTCCCGTTGGATCGAGCATGACGACGAACCCCGGCAGATTCTCGTTCACGCTCCCCAAACCATAGTTGACCCACGAACCGAGACACGGACTTCCCGACAGAATCTTACCCGTGTTCATCTGCAACATGGCCGAGCCGTGAATCGGCGAATCCGCCGTCATCGAGTGTAAAAAGGCGATGTCGTCCACACACGTCGCCAAGTGTGGGAATAGATCGCTGATATATTTACCGCATTGGCCATACTTTTTGAATTTCCACTTCGGCCCCACAACGCGACCCACATTCTTCTTACCGCCGCGGCCGAACGTCTTAATGGGGATCGTCTTGCCATCTAATTCATATAACTTCGATTTATAGTCGAAGGTATCGACCTGGCTAGGGCCGCCGTACATAAAGAGGAAAATCACACTCTTGGCTTTGGCCGGCAGCGGCGATTGTTTCGGTGCGAGGGGATTGCCAAACTTCGCGGCTCCCTCGGCGGCGCTGGCCGCACCGGCGAAGAAATTATCCCCCGACAACAAGCCGGTCAGCGCGAGGCCGGTGAAGCCCGCGCCGGCTTCCCAGAGAAACTCGCGGCGCGTGCGATGGCAGAAGCCGCGAGCGGGACCAGACGAAGCGGAGGAGAAGGAATTCATGGCAGGTCTCCATTCAGATCGATTGATCGCATTCCAAAAAGATATTCATCGCGTCCTCACTCGTTCAGAATGCGAATCTGGGCGAGTATGGTTGTTTCAAAGTCCTCTCAGGGTTCCATTGTACTTTCCGCACGAGCATTCGTGTTTCCATGCTTGGGAACCAATTTTCTGGAAAACGATAGGTAGTCCACACCGATCGCACTTGACGGAGCATATGCCTGTACTGAAATACGCTTCACTAGCGCGGAGGAACCGTTTTATGTCACTCTGGTCTGTCAACTTTTTTGTGGTAGTTCTTCCATAATTCGTCTCTCCAGCAACACCATTGTCCTTGCCAACGGCTTCAAAAACGGTCGATTCGGGATTGTTACGATATTCTTCTTCCGCCAAGACGGCGGCCGCTTCCATAATCGCATCTCGCTCCGCCGGTGGCAGTTTCCGCAATTCGGCGGCGGTCCAACGTACGATCTCGACAGCATTCGCCTTCTTCATCTTTTACTCTCCTCGCCATATTCTTGCGGTCCTTCCACATACGCTCCCTGTTGCTGCAAGCATTCGACAGCAGCCGCAGCTCGTTCGTAATCCTCGAACTCGTATGTCAAGCAGATGCTTCCGTGCGACTCGCTTTTTGGCTCCTCCCGACAATCAAGGCGTCCTCCTACTTTGGAGACGCGCTCCAAAAGCGAGAGCTCCTTCTTCGGATCGGCGGGTAGCTTGTAATATACCTCAAACATATAGGACACAATTGCACCAGCCCTTATCTCAATCCAGATACACAAACTCATTCCTATTGAACACCACCAGGCAGAAGTAATTCAATGCCTTTTCGCTATCGATGCCATCTTTCGTCTTCAGACCGTCGATCAACTCGATGCCCCGGCGAATTTCGCTTTCGGTCGGACGCCGGGTCGTTGCCAATTCGAGGGCGAGGCGCACTTGTTTGGCAACGTCGGGACCGGCCTCTCGCCGTAATCGGTCGGCGAAAAGTCCCGCTTGCTTGTGAACGAACTCGCCGTTGAGCAGCGACAGTGCCTGCGTGGGTTGCGTGGTGATGAAGCGTATCGGTGTCGAGCGATCCGTCTCCGCCGCGTCGAAACTTTCGAGGATGGGCGTCAGGAGCGAACGCTTGACGTGGACGTAAATGCTACGTCGGCATTGTTCCTCAAAAGGCGACTTGCCCCAGCCGTGGCCGGGCATCGATTGACCGGCCAACACTTCCGCCGGAATGGCGGTGAACACGCCGGGACCGTACATCTTCGGATTGAGCGTGCCGCTGAGGTCGAGAATGGAATCGCGCACCTCCTCGGCTGTGAGGCGGCGCATGTCGAAACGCCACAACAGATCGTTCGCGGGGTCGAATGACAACATATTGTCATTGGCGCGCGATGACATGCGGTAGGCATTCGAGGAGACGATGAGACGGTGCATCGCTTTCATACTCCAGCCTCTTCGCACCCATTCGTCCGCCAGCCAATCGAGCAATTCGGGGTGCGTCGGTTGGTCGCCGTGGAGACCGAAGTTGCTCGACGACCGCACGATGCCGCGTCCGAAGTGATATTGCCAAAGGCGATTGACCATCACGCGCGCCGTCAGAGGGTTGTCCGGCGAGGCAATCCAGTTGGCCAAGACGAGACGGCGGCCCGTCGTTTTCGCTTCCGGCAACGGAGTCGGCAACACCGGCTTGATACCGCCGAGGATGACGGGGAAGGCGGGTTCGACCCTGTCGCCCTTGACGTGCGGATTGCCGCGAACGAGGACGAACGTATCCGGCGCACGGCTGCCAGACTCCGTGACGCACAGCGCCATCTCTCCGGCGATCTTCGATTGCATGAGTTTGGCGAGTTCGCGCCGTTGCTCGGCATAGCGTTGATTGCGCTCCTTGCCCAATAGCTTCTCACCTTCGTCTCGAATCAGTCGGCGAAGTTCCGAGGGTTTGACGGGTTTGTTGTGGATCTGTTCGTACAGCTTGCGAAAATCCGTTTCGAACGAGGCGAGCGCGGCTTGGAGATCCTCGCGCTTCCGTTGGCGGGCGCGGACGCCCTCGTCGTAGGCGCGCCGGCCATCGGGATCGGATTCGATGAGCCTTTCATCGGTCGGGCCGCCGTTGCGATAAGGATTGATGTTGTGAAAGAACGAAAGCAGCCGATAGTAGTCCTTTTGTGGAATCGGATCGATTTTATGATCGTGACAGCGTGCGCAATCGACGGTGAGACCGAGGAACACTTGCCCTGTCGTGGCCACGATGTCGTCGAGGCCATCGTAGCGCGATTGCTCGCGGTCGCTCGGTTCGTCGTCCCAGATGCCCAACCGATAGTATCCGGTGGCAACGATGCCGTCGGGCCCGCCATCGGGCATTTCATCGCCGGCCAGTTGTTCGCGGAGAAAGCGGTCGTAGGGTTTGTCGTCGTTGAAGGCGCGGATGACGTAATCGCGGTAGCGCCAGGCGTTGGGCTTGCGGCCATCGCGTTCGTAGCTGTTCGTCTCGGCGAAGCGGACGAGATCGAGCCAATGGCGTCCCCATTTCTCGCCGTAGCGCGGCGAAGCCAAGAGTAGGTCGATCCGCTTTTCGTAGGCGATGGGTGAGGTATCGGCGACGAACTCTTCGACCTCGCGCGGCGTGGGCGGCAGTCCGATCAGATCGTAATAAAGACGACGAATCAGCTCTCTTTTGTCCGCCGGAGGATTGGGCGCGAACCCCTTGGCCTCCAGCTTGGCCAGAACGAAGGCGTCGAGGGGGGATTTTACCCACTGCCGATCTTTAACAACGGGGAGAGACGGACGCTTGACGGGTTGAAACGCCCAATGCGCGCGATCTCGTTCGCCGATCTGAAATTCTTTCTTGACCGGCGCGGGAGTGGCACTCGAACCGGGCCAGGGCGCGCCCATGCGAACCCATTGCGATAGGTCGGCAATCTGTTCCTTCGACAGCTTTTTCTTTGGAGGCATCTTCAATTCGCCTTCGTGGCGAATTGCTTGGACGAGCAAACTCTCGTCCGGCTTGCCGAGCCGAATGGCCGCGCCCTGATCGCCACCGCCGAGGAGCGCGGCGCGCGAATCGACGCGCAAGCCGCCGCGCTGTTTCTTAGCGTCGTGGCATTGGTAACAATTGTCGACGAGCAGTGGGCGAATGCGCGTCTCAAAAAACCGGACGTCTTGTGGCGCGGGTCGGTCGGCCGGCTCTGCCGCGCGGATGCCTCCGCCCAGGAAAAGACAAACGAACCAGGTCGCGCCAAATCGACTATTCGTACCGTCTCGGATGAAGTCAAATATGCCTTGCATGGTGGAAGTCTCATTGTTCCCCGGAACGGGTACAGCGGTAGGCTCTCTGAATTAGAATACCGCGCCGATGCCGTCTCCGCCATGAGGATCGCGCGCTTTTGTGCGAGTCTGAGAACGAAATCGGCCGGGGCGTCGAGAAAGCTCGACGCCCCGGCCGATAGTGCGAATACCTCATTGCCTTTTAGGGGAAGACGGCTACCAGAGTCAGGACGGTGCCGACCTCGGCCACGAATCCGGTGGCACTTGGATGCAGCGGATACAGAAGCAACGGCACGGGATCGCCTGGAAGGCACATGCCGGTGTTGTAATCGAACCGACGGCACGGCTCGACGGCCAAGTGATAGGGCCAAGTCACGAAGTCGTAGAGAAACTTGGTGCCGGACACCAGCGGAGCGAAGACGCCTAAATCCCAACCGTAGCGCTCGGCGTTGATTTGCTGGAAGTACAAACGGCCGTGGCAAACATAATAGGGCGCGACCTCAAGTTTCATCGGATTCCAATTGCGTTCTCGGTACATCTGCGTCGAGATAACCGGATCGTTGGGGAATTCGATACCTTCTGGGATCTTGCGTGCGCGCCCGTCCTGTCTCAGTCGTTCCCTGAACTGCGCATCGGATTCGACGGATTGAGTCACCCGTTCGATGGAGGGCACTTCCAACTGGATCTTAAAAGGAGCGGTCTGTATGGCATCGGCATCGTTCGGCGCGAGGAGAGCTGGATCTGGTTGCGCCGGTCGAGGAGCGGCGTTGCCTCGGTTCTGAGCGGCGAAGCGTGGAAGCACGGCCGCGCCAGTCGCCGGAAGGGAGGACGGAGCGATCGGACTCGCAGGAGCGTACTGCTGCGCCCGAGTCGAGCCGAACGGCAGCAGCACCGACAGACTACAGACGATCGGAATGATCGTTTTCCGAGCGCGAGCTGTAGTTGGGCGCTTCCTGAGTAATGGCAATGTCATGGGGATGGCTCTCCTGCACCGACGCGGCGCTAACCACGATAAAGCGGGAGCGCGTGCGTAAATCCTCGATATTCCGCGTGCCGCAATAACCCATCCCGGCACGCAGTCCGCCCACCAATTGATACACGAACGAAGCCAGCGGCCCTTTGTAGGGGACTCGTCCTTCGACGCCTTCGGGCACGAGCTTGTCGCGCGTGCCCTCCGACTGGCGATAGCGATCCTTCGACCCGGCGACCATCGCGCCGAGCGATCCCATGCCGCGATACACTTTGAAGCTTCGTCCCTTGTAAATGATCGTTTGACCCGGACTCTCGGCCAATCCGGCCAATAAACTGCCGAGCATCACCGTATGCGCCCCGGCGGCGATCGCTTTCACGATGTCGCCGGAGTAGCGAATGCCCCCATCGGCGATGATCGGTACCTCTCCGCCCACGCCCTTGGCCGCCTGCGACACCGCCGTGATCTGTGGCACGCCAACGCCGGAGATGATGCGCGTGGTGCAAATCGAGCCGGGGCCTATGCCGGCTTTCACCGCATCCGCTCCAGCTTCCAGAAGCGCCCGCGCTCCCTCTGCCGTGCCGATGTTGCCCGCGATCACGTCGATGGAGAAACGCCGTTTGATCTCGCCGACGGTGTCCAGCACGTTGGAAGTATGGCCGTGGGCCGAATCGACGACCAGAACATCCACCCCGGCGCGGATCAGCGACTCGGCTCGTTCGTAATCGTGAACGCCGACTGCCGCCCCCACGCGCAGCCTACCTCGCCCATCCTTGCAGGCATGGGGAAAATTCGTCAGCTTGTCGATATCCTTGATGGTGATGAGACCCCGTAGTTTATAGGTATCGTCCACCAGCAAGAGTTTCTCAACCTTATTTTTCGTCAGAATCCGCTCGGCCTCTTCCAACGTCGTATTCTCCGCCGCCGTCACCAGATTATCGCGCGTCATCACCTCTGCGATGCGCTGCTGATTGTCTTGTAGGAAGCGCAGATCGCGCCGCGTCAGAATTCCCTTCAGGTAGCCGTTGACCGTGATCGGCACGCCGCTGACTTTGTGTTGCTCCATGATGCGTCGAGCCGTGCCGACCGATTCGTCCGGCGGCAGCGTGATCGGATCGGTAATGATACCGTTCTCGCTGCGTTTCGCTTTGTCCACTTCGCGCGTCTGATCGGCGACCGACAGGTTCTTGTGTATGATGCCGATGCCGCCCTCCTGCGCGAGGGCGATGGCCAAGTCGCTCTCGGTCACGGTATCCATCGGCGACGACAAAATGGGCAAATTGAGGCGGATATTGCGAGTCAGTTGGGTGCGGACATCGACATCGCGGGGCACGACATCGCTGTATCCGGGTTCGAGGAGAACATCGTCGAAGGTGATGCCCTGATAAGCGATACGATCCTGCATGAGGAGGCTCCTAGAGAGGGTGCGTTGTCCGCTATTATAGGTCTGCGCGAAAGAGGTGGAATAGCAACCCGCGCCGTTCGTGCAAGCCCAAAAACGTCGTTCCCTCTCCCTCATCCAGCATCGCCGGCTCGCCTATCTCGCCGCTCTTCATCCCGCTGCGGGGCGGTGCGCTGATAGGCTGGGAAGAACAAGTCACTCTGCCACTCAGGGGGTGTTTGCCAACTTTTTCAGAGGGGTTGGCAGAGAAGAACACTTCCCATCGAATGACATAAACGATTGATAAAAAACAAGTTGCAGAAATGCACTTTTCGCGCAACCCAGTCACCTTGCCAACTTTTCGCGGGAGGGTATCCCCCAACCACGCTTCGACGTTCCCACGCTCCGAACGTCGCGGAGTAGACCGGAAGAATTGTTAACAACTCAATAATGTCGCCGATTGCAAACAATATCGAACACACCCTGTTTTGCCTCAGTCGAATCTGGAAAATCGTTTCGTTCGGGTTAGTCTTACCTGAACGGAGGTTTCACATGAACGGCGAACGTCGCCATTTCACGCCCAACGATAAGGTCGCCGCGCTCAAGCGGCACTTGCTCGAAGGGGTACCCGTCTCCACCATCTGCGATCAACTCGGCATCGCACCCACCCTCTTCTACCGATGGCAGAGAGAACTCTTTGAAAATGGACGAAAGGCCAAAGCCATCGACGATGCCAAGGACGCCGCCATCCAACAACTCCAAGCCA